>NZ_DASWWZ010000033.1:0-11107 GCF_036405755.1 Schlesneria sp. | reverse complement strand
TGAACTGCTGACCAAGAACACCAAGTACCATATCAATCCAACGGGTCGCTTTGTCGTTGGTGGTCCGCACGGTGATACCGGTTTGACGGGTCGCAAGATCATTGTGGATACGTACGGTGGCTGGGGCCGTCACGGCGGTGGTGCATTCAGTGGCAAGGATCCCACGAAGGTGGACCGTTCTGCCGCTTACATGGCACGCCACGTCGCCAAGAATATCGTTGCCGCTGGTTTGGCCAGCGAGTGCGAAGTTCAGCTCGCCTACGCCATCGGCGTTGCCGAACCGGTCAGCGTTCACGTCGACACGAGTGGCACCAATGTCATTCCCGAAGACAAGATCGTCGAACTGGTTCGCGAGCACTTCAAGATGACTCCGCTCTCGATCATCGAGTACCTCAAGCTGCGTCGACCTGTTTACCGCAAGACCGCCAGCGGTGGACACTTCGGTCGTAACGATGCCGACTTCACGTGGGAAGCCACCAACAAGGCTGCTGACCTCAAGAAGGCTGCCGGTCTGTAATCTGATTCGGTATAAGCAGTAAAATCAGTTCAAACGAAGAACCCTGTCAGGCTTGGTTCCTGGCGGGGTTCTTTCGTTGTTTATGGACCAAGGTTTCTCCGCTCCAGGAGATGGCTGACTGATCGATTGAGACTTGATTGCGGTGCAGGGGCTACTGGCGCGGGGAGCGTCAGGCAGGGGACAGCGAGTAGGCACGCGAAGGGACTCGATGAAGTTGCCTGTCAATGCGACCGGCCTGCGTGGCTTGTGGGAGAGCCTGTCTCCGGAACTCTGCCGCGTTGGTCTAAGGGGCGGGGACTGTATGTGGTGCGAGGACCGCTGGTCGGACAAGATCGATGCATCGCATTTGGGGGGATGTGTTCCTGGCATAAGCGGTTTCCCGTCAAATTGTTACGCTGCGGAGGAGATGCCCCATGGAATTGCGCCCCAGCGTCGACTCGACCAGGTTTTCGCTCGAGAAAAGTTCCGTCTGATGTCAGAAGCTCTTCGACCGGTATCGTCGGATTGAGTGGCACATTTACCTAGGAATTCCACTCGTCAGAACAAGACTGATTCCGCTGAAATCTCAAAACGGGTGCTAGATTTCATTCAATGACGGGATCGAATGGCGGTCTCTGAAGCATTGAAAATCCACGTCTGGGTTCGCTGCGAGATGTCGCGTCGATCCAAACCGTAGGCGAGAGGGGAATGTCATGGGGTTCTTGAAGCATTTTTTCAAGAACACGTATCGCGACGGTGAGTCGAAGCAGGGACGCAGCAGCTTCGAGAATTTGAGTGACGAGCAACTCGAGGCTCATCTGAAAGTAGGACGATACGGCAACTTTTCGCTGACAGACGCAGTTCGGCCCTCATACGATCTGCAAATCGTGCCTCAGGCGGGATATCGCCACGACTTCTACCATGATCAGGAATCGGGGATCCGGATCCCGGTCATCATGGCTGCCGCCAGTAGTGAAATCCTCCTGGAGCTGTTCCTCGACTTGTTGGAACCGCTTGGGCACGAAGTCGATGTCGTGCTGGAAACCAGCCATGATCGTCGCCGGGGCAGTCATCACGACTTGTATCGAGAAGATATTGATCTGCCGGTGCTGAAGAGCAGTTTTTACGAGTTTGAAGATTTGCTGCTGGGGGATGGATGTACCGGCGTCGCTGTTCTTAATCCTGAAATCCCAAGGGAGATCCAACTTGATGAACACAAGCTGTTGATCATCTATGGCCAGGAACTTGTCGAGTTCGAAGACATCCTCGATGACTACGGCCTGCCCCGAATGGAAAAGATCAAGTTCATCACCGAAGCCGAACATATTCACTCGTCCACGGATGAGTTCGCGCGGCGGTTTGAAGAAATGAGAACGCGACTGGGAATCGACCTGGACTGAGATTCGCATGCCGGTCGGAAGACCACCCCGCCTCCTTGATCTGCCCGCGTATACTTGAATGCAACCTGCCTCGCACGACGGAGTGCCCCCATTCTCTGTCTGGAGATGACAACCGTGCGAACTTTGATGACGCTTGCGACTCTTTCTGCCGCCACGGCAGGGTATTTTTATCTTCAGGGAACACCCTCGGTAGGTGAGCCTTACGAAGCTCCTTCGGCTGCAGCGCGGCTTCAGGAAGAGGCGCAGCGCGAGTACCTGCGTCTGTCTGAAGTCTCGCGAGGCTCTGTTAAGGAACTCGTGAATCGCGTGCACCTGCACACGAAGTCGGTGCTCGATGACTTCGCGAACCAGCATGGTGGGCATTCCGATGCGCCGCTCGACGATGCGTTTCAGCGATTGAGGCAAGTCACCCAGTCGGCCATCGACACCTACGCCGCGGATAAGACTCCGGCGGAAGAAGTGGCCAAATCCAAGCCAACGCGACTTCCGCCGACGCGACTGGATGATCTGCAGCGGATTGCCTTCGATCCCGGTGCGGCGATCGATCAGGTTGTTGAACAGATTCTCATCCAGCACGAGGAAAGTATTCAGCAGGAAGAGGCTGCAAATATCGCTGCAAGTTCCCCTGCAGCAGAGGCCGAATCGGTACAGACTGAAGCTCTAAAAACGGAGAAAGAACCCGAACCAGCCCCAGTCGCGACGGTCGCCCAACAGGCTCAGGAAGCTCCCGCAGCGGTGCCCCAGGTGGCCCAGTCAGGGCCTGCGGAAAGTGCGGCCGAGGCTCCTGCTGTCACAGGATCGGAAATTACAAACGTTTCGCGGCAGGAGGCTACGCCTGTGGTGAAGACGATGACCGCTCCTGCGCAGCCTGCGACAGCGCCTCAGGCGTCGAAGCCCATCGTGGGGTATGAGTGGAAGGTAATTGGCAAGACGACCGAAGGTCGGAAAATGCATTCCACCCAATTCGGGTCGACGGGGACCCGGATACTGGTGATCGCCGGTTTAAATGGTGAGGATCGCGTTGCTGTGCGCTGGCTCGAGTTGCTGGCGGATGCAATGGCCAGCCGGCCGGACCTCACGAAGAACATCGAAGTCGTGTTCTTCCGGGCTGGTAACCCGGATGGTCTGGTTCGGAAAGTGAAGACGAACTCTCGCGGTGTGCCGCTCAACCGTAATTTCCCCAGCCGAGGATATCGGCAGGTGGTCGGCGTCCCTTCGTTTGCTGTCCCCGCCAGCGAAGTTGAGACACGTGTGATCCTGGACACGCTGTACACGTTTCGTCCGCGTCGGGTGATTCACCTCACTTCGACAACAGGTCCGTCGCAGGTTCTCTACAACCGATCCGGAAAACCCCTGGCACTTGAGCTTGAGCGTAATGCGAAGTTGAAACCTGTGCTGCTGGATCCTGAACTCAGTCCTGGTTCGCTGGAAGACTTCTCTGACGGAACGTTGGAGGCCGCCGTTCTGTCGCTCAAGGTTAGCATTGGCAACGACTGGCAGCAGGCTTGGACCCAGGTTCAATCGCAGGTGCTGGCCGCAGTGGTTGGGCGACCTCTCGGTGCGGGTGAGGGAGAGAATGGCGTGGACCCAGATGCAAATGGCAGCCCCGTTCCTTATTCCACGATTGAACCGATTTCGCGAAATCCACGTAATCGTGGTTATCAAGAACTTCCGGCCCCACCGGAGTAACGCGGCTTGAGCCCTCTTCGATGAGTGGGATTTCCCAATCTGAGAACATCTCGATTGCAGCCAGTGCCTGTCGCCACAAGAGTGGTGGCAGGCACTGGCTACATGACGGGTCGCGACTTCGCGGTGTAGCTTCGTGTTGTTTTTGTTCGATCTGCGTCAGGTGAACGAGGCAAAGACCCTGTTAAAAGACCCTGTTAAAGGAGTCGACGCGTCGGATCGCTTGTCATGTTTTCAGGAATCAGGCGGATGATTGGAAATTTCGACAATCGTCGAATCGAGGATCCGTTTTTTCAACAATCCTTCACGCGGGGGTGTTGTTGACGAGCGTGGGCGGAGTTTTAGGTCGCTTTTGCACAACCTTCCGGCGCTTCTTCCGGCTGGCGGGACGCTGACCTTTTTGAAAGCTTCGCTTCAGTTGGGCGAAGGCGACCTCTGCTGCTGAACCGTTTCCTGCCTGCAGCGCTCGGAGGAGGGCCTCGAAGATCTGCTTGACGTCATCGGAGTATGGATTCTGATTAGACGCATCTGGCGTGGCGGTCAGCTCAATCAGTGCCATGGTGCATTACTCCTTTGCGGTCGATCTCATCCAATGAGTTTTTTGGCCTGAAGGCAGGGCTTGTTCGACTTCTGGAACTAACATCGGTTGGTTCTGGTCGATGACGCGAACGTTCTTACAGTAGCCATCACGTTTTTCTTTGTGTTGTTGATGAGCCTGTTTTTAAGGCGATTGAAGGCTACAGGGCCTCCCCACACCGCCTGCTCAGTGTGCTGTTTTGAAGCACCTGGAGGCTGTCTTTCCCCTGCTCTCATTTGACCTTCGCGACCGATCGATGCGGCAGATCGATCAAAGGGGTGTCGCGGCGGTTTTCCGATCCAGGCAGGCTTCCAAGCAAGTCCCGGTCCAAGTCGAAATTTGAAATTGACTTTCATGTCACAGTGTATTACTGTCGTGATACACAAATGCAACAAAACCCTCTCGAATTCGCCGTGCAGCCTACGTCTGGAGTGCCGATCTACCGGCAACTGATGGATCAGGTTCGTTCCATGATCTCCAGCGGCCGGCTGTTGGCAGGGGACAGGCTGCCCAGTGTGCGGCAATTGGCCGCGACACTCGAGGTCAACATGATGACAGTCTCGAAGGCCTACGCCCGTCTGGAAGCAGACGGTGTGATCGAGCGCGAGAGAGGGGTGGGAATGCGGGTCCCCCTCGCCCCGGATGCTGGAACGAGTTCCGGACCGCGGACGACGGTTGCCGAACGGCAGAAAGAGTTGCGGCCGATCGCCGAAGAGCTGGCGACACGGGCGTGGCAACTGAAGTTGACTGAGCAGCAGGTGATTTCCGTTGTCGAATCGGTGTTCAAAGAACGGAACTTGTGAAGAAAGGGGACCTCCCGATGGCTGATTCCGTCATTACGATCAATTCCCTGAAGAAGGCCTTTGGTTCGAGGCAGGTGCTCACCGGCGTTGATCTCGACGTACCGGCAGGGGCCATTGTGGGGTTGGTGGGGACGAACGGCTCGGGCAAATCCACTCTCATCAAGTGTTTGCTTGGCCTGCTGAGAAAGACCTCGGGGACAGTCAGTCTGTTTGGAGAGGATTCCTGGAACCTCAGTGCCTCGGCAAAAAGTCGACTCGGATATGTTCCTCAGACTGTCCGGCTTTATCCGTGGATGAAGGTGAAGCATATCGTTGCTTACACCTCTTCATTCTACGAGGACTGGGACGAACAGTGGGCAGCGACACTGCTCGATCGATGGGAGCTTCCGCTGGAACATCGAATCGGCCCTTTGTCTCCCGGTCAGTTACAGAAACTGGCACTGGTGCTTGCCCTGGGATATCGACCTGAGCTGCTGATTCTTGATGAGCCGGTGGCGAGTCTGGATCCTGTCGCACGACGCGGATTTCTGCGGTCGTTGCTCGAACTCTGTCAGGAGAACGAGCACACCATCCTGTTCTCGACACATATCACTTCGGATCTGGAGCGGGTTGCCTCCCATCTGGCAATTCTGAAAGAGGGGCAAATCGCTCTGTTTGACGAGCTTGATAACGTCAAGGATCAGGTGAAGCGATTCCGGATTAAGGCGGCATCCTCACTTCCGGCGGATTTTACAGTCCCGGGAGCCTTGCGCTGTGCCGTGGACGGGAAGCAGGCCGTGGCGGCCGTCACACGGGTCGATGATCAGCTTGTGTCCGAATTAAGGCATCAGTGGCAGGCAGACGTGGTGGTGGAAGACCTCAATCTCGAAGAGATTTTTCTGGAGTATCACCATGTCTGATCTCCCCCGAAATTCCGTCATCGCACGTCCCCGTCGATGGAGGGCCATCTGGTTGTCGTATCGCACTCATCCGCTCATGTGGGGATTCGCATTAGTGGCAGGGCTGGTGGGAGCAGGGGTCGCCATGGCGGTCGCAAGGGATCCCGAGGACGTGGCTCGATCCAGGTCACTTAACTCGGCAAATCCGACGGCAGCAACGTCCGATCCAGTCGTCGACATGACATTCGGGAAAGACTCGACACGCTCGATCAATTGGTCCCAGGTACGCACACTGAAGGTGATGGATCTTTCGCAATGCGCACCGTTGTGGACTGATGGTGCCATGCCTCACCTGGAGTCGCTTACCGTCTACAATAGCATTACTGATGATCAATTGACGGAACTGTGCGAGCGTTATCGTTTCGTCTCCTTAAGTCTTCATGGTACGCAGCGTCTGACGGCCGCAGGAATACACGCCTGGCATAACCAGACCCGTCTGGATTTTCTCAGATTCACAAGCTTCGATGCGGTGCAGGCCGATGAGAAGCTCGACTGGCCTCCTAATCTGAGGACATTGATTTGCGATGACCCACGTGGAGTCAGCCTGTCGCGGTTGCGCGAATGGCGAGGCCTGCACCAGTTAGAGACCGTGTCGACGCGTATCGTCCCCTCGACGACGGGAGTTTCTCCCGAGGTCATCGACGAACTCAGGAAATTCCCGCGATTGAAGCGACTTTTCCTGGTGGAATTGCCACCGGCGTTCCCGAATGTCCTGTCCGAACTGCAACGGGTGTTGCCCCAGATTCGCGTCCGGCCGCATGCATACGACCCCGTGCGACTCGAACGAGTGAATCTGATTGTGGTCTTCGGGTTCCTGGTTTACGTTGGTCTTTCGATCCAGTTATCCTCCCAGTTTGTGTCTTCCCATCGCCTGCTGGCACCCCGTTTCGCGAGCAGTCATTTCAGTTCCGCCGGAGCGATTGCTCTCTGTACGGCGGGACTGTCGTGTCTTCTGTTTCACAGAGCCGGAAGTGCTTTCCTCGCCAGTTTGGCCCTGAGTGGCGTACCCATCGTACTGCTTGCGGTACTGATGCGCTTTTCTCGCTGGATTGGTGGCCTCTCGGGAGTCCCGGTACCCGGCGTGGCGAATTGGGTCGCGGTTCAATGTCTGGCATTAGGGCTCCCGTTCTGTCTGTTACTGACGAACGCAAATCGTCTGGAACTGGATTGGTTCCTGCGAGGGGAACAGGTTGGGGCGGCGTTCTTCGTCGTGGCAGCGACTTGCTGGGGGGCGTATGACCTGGCGCGGTGGTACGCTGGGCTGCAACGAGGGTTGGAAGAGTCGGGCGGGGGGGATGTCCCGCTGAGTTGTGTGGATGTGCCCGGCTGGCAGGGGTGGGCAAGTACCCAAGTGTCCCTGCAGTCCAAGTCGCCGAAGCGAGAGCAGCGTTTATATAGGTTGGTTGATGCGCGTATGGAACAGTTTGCGGAACGAATCCGCGGTCGCTCCCGTGTTACGCCGCTTCATCAATGGGAGACTGCGGGGATCCTGACAACGAAAGGGTGGGTCAACAACTTTATTGTGATGATCGTGATCGCAAAGGTGGTAGAGGCACTGGTGATCCCCGCTGAATGGCTATCCCGAACGCAGCTAATCGATTTCGGGTGTCTTCAACTCCTTGGTACCGGACTTCTTTTTCCGTTGTGCTTTGCCTGGTATCGCCGCCCGATGATGTCCGTCGAACTCTTGCGACCTAATTCACGCCGGGACTGGGTTTTAACAAATTTCCGCGGGCTGCTGAGTGAGCTCTTGCCTATCGCCGCCGTTTCAGGCGTGTATGGGAACTGGCTGCTCTGCACCGGGCGTTTCGGTCAGTGGACGATCCCGGCAATTCTCAGTGTGAATGCCGTGATCGTGACCGTGCTAGTCGCTGTCTATGTCATCGGAGTTTGGGCCATGACAGTGCAATCGCAGGGGGTGGTGGTTCTGATTGCGGTGCTCGGCTGGATTGCGATTGTATCAGGAGTCATCGCTCCTATTCTGTTCCCGCTCGATCTGACAACGTTGAAACCCGCCATGATCCTGGCCGCAACCTTTACCACGTTCTTGGTTTCCTCGACGGTGGGGGTGGGGCTGGCTTACCGGAGTTGGATGAACTGGGAAGTGGGCAATTCTGCGCAATGAACGAAGCTGGCAGAGCTTTGTCACGCGGGATTATTCGAGAAGAGGAATCCGAATCAGGTATCCGTTGCGGATGTGGATTTCACTTTAGCGGGATGCTCGATTCCCCCGGACCGGGATGTCCGCAGCAGAATCGGTGCAGAGCCGCCGGGAGTTTCTACTGCCAGGCGAGAATATGCTCTTAAGAGTTCCAAGTAAGTATCGCGGAACCCCTCGGTCTTGATTCGGGGATTCCACACTGGCACGGCCGAACTAGCACGTACAAAAAGAAAAACGCCCCCATCCGTGAGGGCGACTGCATCCTGCTCCATCCGTTGACCGCAAGAGACGTGCTGGTGACAGCTCCGTCTCAGTATAAGAAAAAGAACCCCCAGAGAACTGCGTCCGTCAACTATGTTGGGTGTACTGGCGATTGGGTTCCGGGGAGCAGAGTGGGTCAGAGACTGCTCAGAGGGGGCCATGCAGTTCACAGCCAACGGGTTCGTTGTTCGCTGGGGGTTCGGGCTGGGAAAGATCATGTGGCGATTGCTCGTCACGAGAGAGATGTAAAGCTAACCTTGTGCCAAAGGATGTTTCGGCGCACAAATTTTTGAATCTCATTCAATATTTCATTGATTTTCAGGCTCGAACGGGGCAAGATGGTTGTAGCAGAGGACGATTTTCGGCGCGCGCCGAAGAATAAACTTTTCCAAATGAGCGCCGAAGCGGTTGCTTTCGGCGCCGAAAGGCCCCTCGAAACCAGATCGGATAGACGATGGATCGCACAAATTGGGTGGTTAGGGGGAGCTTGGCAGTTTTTGCTGGCGCCATCGTTGCCTACTGTGTTGTGGTGATGGTGGTTGTCGCCACGGCGCCCGACCTTCGCCTGCGTTTTCTTCTTGTCGGGCCTACCGGCCTTACCTCCGGCATCATCATCGAAGATACAATCGGGGTCGAAGCTCTGGATGGGCAACCGGTACCGCAGCCCCAGGACGTCTTGATTGAGTTGGATGGTCAACCGGTTAAAACCAGTCTCGATTTTATGCGAGAACAGTTCGCCATCCGAAATCGGGATCTTCAGCTTCGCCCGAACACTCCGGGTCCACATCGGCAGGATGCGCAAAACTACGTTCCGATTAAATTTGTCCGATCGACGGACGCTCAGCCAGTCTCCACAGCGATCAAGATCCAAGCGGTCCCGATGCGGGAAGTGGGTTTGACTCTCGTCTGGTTCCTGCTCGAACTGATTATTTTTTCAGTGGGGGCGGTCGGTTTCTGGAGTCGGCCGTTCGATGACGCCGCGCGACTCTTCTTTGTGATGTGCTCCGTGACGTTGGCCGCGTTTGTGGGGGGCTTTCACTGGTGGACGGTCGGCAGCAACTTCTGGCTGAACCTTCCCTTCGCTGTCTGCGCAATCTTGCTCCCGGCCGTCATTCTGCACTTTTTCCTCGTTTACCCCCGTTCGAAGCGACCGCTGATTCAGTGGCCGATTGCCACTGTCGCTGCCATCTACGCCATTCCACTTCTGACGATCATGGCGTTTCTCGCCGTGGACGGCGGCTTATGGTTTTTGCCTCATTCGATGGGGCCACAGGCGGAATTCAACTCGCAACTTGTCTCGATGCTGTTGAACTGGTTGCGAATCGGTGTCTACAGCTACTTTGCCGTGGCAGCGGTGTACTTTCTGATCGCTTTGGGGGCTCTGACGCACAGTTGGTTTACGGCCCGTAATCCCATTGAAAAGAATCAGGTTCGCTGGATCCTGCGTGCCGGCTGCGCCGCCTCGTTCTTTATTGGCTATGCACTCTATCTCGCCTTCTTCTACCGGGCCGAATTTGCGCTGGGGGGAGGGCGAATTCCCATGTTCCTGGCCAGTCTGCTGTTTATGTTCGCATACGCAGTCGGGATTGTCCGGTACAAACTCATGCTGATTGATCAGATCGTCAACCGCGGGATGTGGTACTACGTCCTCAGTTATGCCGCGACAGCAACCGTCGCTTTTGTCATTTCCTGCGGAACCCTGGCGATGACGATCCGCAAAGCCCAGGCTCTGGAACAGCCTTCCTGGATCATCGCTGGCATTCTCATGCTCGCTGTCGTGTTGCTGATCTGGTTGAGGGATTCCTGGCAGACGTTTGTCGATCGACGCTTCTTTCGCGAAAAGTATCGGCTGGACAAGGCACTTCAGCGGATGAATCAGGCGGCGGGGCGATTGGCTGATGTCGACTTTCTCGCCGAACGAATGCTGATGTCCTGTCGCGACGTGCTGCAGTCCGAATTGACGGCACTGTATCTTCGCGATTCGCAAACCTCGACTTTTCGACTCGCCGGTGCTCAAGGAGTTTCCGCCGGTCTTCCCATGCAGTTTTCCGCACCGCAGGAATTTTGCCAGGCGCTTCAGACCGATCCGACTCTTCAGCGCGTCACGTCCGTGTCGCGCGATGATCTGTCGCCGACACAAAGCCTGTTAAGGCTGGTGAAAGCGGATCTCGTCCACGGCTTGGAAACCAATGGCGAAATTACCGGGATCGTCGTTCTGGGAGGCAAACAGAATGGATTGATGTATTCGGCCGAAGATCTGACCTTCCTTACGGCGCTGGGACAGATCACAGGGATCGCGCTTCATTGCGCCAACGTGCATCAGAACCTGAAACATTTGAACGAAGAACTGCGAACCAAGGTGGATCAGTTGGCGCAGCAACGTCAGCGAATCGCCATGCTGGAGGCCGAGATCGCGACGACACGCTCTGAACCTGTCACTGCGACCGGGACCGAGTTCCGTCGTGACGCAATCATCGGGCGCAGTCCGGCGTTGAATCAGGTGCTGGAGATGGTTCGCAAAGTCGCGCCGAGTGAAACGAGTGTTCTAGTTCGTGGCGAGAGCGGGACAGGGAAGGAATTGCTGGCGAAAGCGATCCATGAGAACAGTACACGGCGGAGCGGACCTCTGATCAGTGTGAACTGTGCGGCATTCTCGTCCGGGTTGCTGGAAAGCGAGCTATTCGGACACGTGCGCGGATCATTCACGGGAGCTCACGAGAATAAACCAGGTCGATTTGAATTGGCTCATCGGGGAACGCTGTTTCTGGATGAAATCGGCGATATT
>NZ_DASWWZ010000032.1:0-3855 GCF_036405755.1 Schlesneria sp. | reverse complement strand
GGGCCTCGTCTGCTGGCTCGTCAGCATCATGGCCGGTATGGCAACCATCGGCATGAAGCTGCGGGCAGACGTCGACATGACCGGCAACCCCCTGTTCCTGCTGACGGCCATGTCGGCCATGATGGGGATGCAGTTCCTGTTCTTCGGGATGCTGGGAGAACTTTGCTCACGCATCTATTTCGCAGCCCAGAACCAGACCAGTTACGCCGTCCGCAGAACCTGGAACTTCGATACCCCGACGTATCCGATGGAACAGCGACGAGCGGCCTGATCAGCCGAGCAGACACCCGGTCCTGACATCACCTTCCCTCTTGACTTCGGATTGACCGAATTACGATGTGTGGTCTCACCGGGTTTCTCACCTCACCAAACCACCTGTCTGCCAACAGAATGCAGGAGATCGTCGGCACCATGGCCGAAACCCTGCATCATCGCGGACCTGACGATCAAGGAACCTGGTGCGACCCCGCTGCCGGGGTCGCCCTGGGGTTTCGCCGCCTCTCCATTGTCGATCTTTCTCCCTGCGGTCATCAGCCGATGGCCTCCTCATGCGGGCGATTCATCATCGCCTTTAATGGAGAAATCTATAACCACGACGAACTACGGGCCGAACTGACCACGTGTGGCCGCACCTTCCGAGGCCGTTCCGACACCGAAGTGCTCTTGGAAGGAATCGCGGCGTGGGGAATCCGCCCCACGATCGAACGCTGCGTCGGTATGTTCGCGATTGCCCTCTGGGACACTCAATCCGGCGAATTGACCCTGATCCGGGATCGCCTGGGAAAGAAGCCCCTCTACTACGGCCGGTTTCCACAACGTCCGACGCCCCGCATCTCGGATAGCCCGATGGCGACAACGGCAGAAACCTCAGCGAAACCTGCCGGTTTTTCGATTCTGTTCGGCTCGGAACTGAAGGCCCTGCGGGCTCACCCTGACTTTCAGACCTCCGTGAGCCGCGAAGCGCTGAACGAATTTCTGCGACAGTCGTACCTTTCGAACCAGTCGATCTACGAGGGCGTGATTCCCCTTCCACCGGGAGCTCTGCTGACGCTCCGACCAGACCGCGACACGCTCCCCTCCGCGACTCTGCCCGAACCGACGCGGTACTGGGACTTCCGACAGGTACGAAGCCAGGGGCAGAGTCATCCCTTTACGGGCTCTTATGCGGAGGCGGTCGACAAACTGGATGAACTGCTGACCGACGCCGTCCAGCGACGGATGGTCGCTGACGTTCCGCTGGGAGCATTTCTTTCAGGAGGCATTGATTCCTCGCTGGTCGTTGCGCTGATGCAGAAGTGCTCGTCCCGGCCAATCAAGACGTTCACCATCGGATTTGACGTCGAATCCTACAACGAAGCCCCCTACGCCGCCGCAGTCGCGCGGCATCTTAAGACCGACCACACGCAAATGATGGTCAGCTCGACCGAAGCGCGCGACGTCATCCCGCTTCTACCGAAGCTGTACGACGAACCCTTCGGCGACTCCTCCGAAATTCCGACCTATCTCGTCAGCCGCCTCGCTCGCCAGCACGTCACTGTCGCGCTGACGGGGGATGGAGGAGATGAGCTATTTTGCGGTTACCGCCGCTACTTCGAAGCGCTCGACGACTTTTCGGCTCAGTCGTCCGGTTCACGCAGTCGGGCAGCCCGGATCGCAGAGAGATTACGGAAGCTTCCTCCCGGGGTCCGTAAGAGTCTCAGCCGTACGGGTCGAGTGGCCGCGAGCCTGTCCTGGGGACGAGTGCAGCGACTGCTTTCAAGAACGGTCGATGTCCTTTCCGAGACCGGCCCCCACGACCGCTACCTGAGAAATATGTCACACTGGCGGGACGCAGACGGTGCGGTCAGAGGAATCTCCCGACAAGTCCCCTCCCCTTCTTCCCGGTCGATCATTCGTGATGAACCTGACAATCCCCCCTTTCCTGCCGAATCGCCTGCACAGCTTCAGCAGGACTGGCAGGCCTACGATACGCTCACCTATCTCCCCGGCGACATCCTGACGAAAGTCGATCGTGCCAGCATGGGGGTCTCACTCGAAGCACGCACACCCCTGCTCGACCACCGCGTCGTCGAGTTTGCCTGGACGCTCCCCCACGAATTCAAGGTGCAAGCCGGTCAGGGAAAACGGATCTTGCGGGACGTGCTGGCGAAATACGTCCCTCGCGAACTGTTCGAACGTCCCAAAGTCGGCTTCGGTGTCCCCATCGCCGACTGGCTACGTGGTCCCCTGCGCGACTGGGTCGAAAAGCTGATCAACGAACCCCGCTTAAGCGAGGAAGGTTTCCTTAACCCGCGAGTCATCCGGGAACGCTGGCAAGACCACCTCCGTGGGGCCGACTGGAGTTATCTGCTCTGGGACGTCCTGATGTTCCAAGCCTGGCTGGACGAGTATTCCCACCGTTAATCAGCGCCAGATCCCTCGCAATGCCCGGGGAACGCTTCCCGATTCGCTGTAGACATGCGGCCGGTAAACTTCGTAGGCTGTCACTTCGGTCATTGTTGATATGTTGAGCGAGGAAGCCCGCCCTATGTTGAACCTACTGGGAAAACAGCACCGTTTGTGTGACGGCCTCAGTCGTCGGTCGCTTCTCAAGATTGGCGGACTGGCTATGGGGGGCATCAGCCTTCCCGATCTCTTGCGTGCCGAGTCGCTCAGCGGAAAACGCTCACACAAATCGGTCATCATGGTCTTCCTCTCGGGCGGCCCGCCGCATCAGGACATGGTCGACCTGAAAATGGATGCTCCCGTCGAGATTCGGGGCGAGTTCAAACCGATCGCCACCAACGTCCCCGGTATCGAAGTCTGTGAACTCCTCCCCATGCTGGCGCAGCGGCAGGATCGGATGTCGATCATCCGCTCGCTGGTCGGTTCCGAGGGAAGACATGCCGCCTTCCAGTGTATGACCGGACATAGCGTTCTCGGACAACCGGCCGGGGGATGGCCTTCGTTTGGATCAGCCGTCTCCCGCATTCAGGGCCCCGTCGAACCGGGGACCCTCCCCTTCGTCGGGCTGTCGACACGGATGCGGAACGCGCCGTGGGGGGACCCCGGCCAGGCAGGCTTCGCCGGACAAGCCCATGCCCCGTTCGCTCCAAATGCCGAACAGGCACAGCTCGGCTTGGCAGGGATCAGCGTCGAGAGTCTGCGTAACCGCAAACTGCTGCTGAATGAACTCGACCGTCTCAAGCACGAAGCAGAAACCAGCGGCGCTCTTGAGGGACTCGAAGCTCAATACCAGGCCGCGTTCGGCATCCTGACATCCAGCAAACTGGTCGATGCCCTTGATCTGGAACAGGAAGATCCCGAAATTCGAGATCGCTACGGTCGAGGCGCACCGGAGAACGCGGGCTACGGCGATGCCGGGCCACTCATGAACGATTATCTGCTGGCGGCACGCCGACTGGTCGAAGCAGGAGCCCGCGTCGTGACGCTCGCTTACGGCCGCTGGGACTGGCACGGTCGCCCTCACGGAACAAATTTCGAGAATGCCCGGGACCATCTGCCCGTCTTTGATCAGGGTCTGAGTGCCCTGCTCGACGACCTCCACGAACGCGGCCTCGATCAGGATGTCTCTGTCATCGTCTGGGGCGAGTTTGGTCGCACACCCGTCATCAACAAAAATGGGGGACGCGATCACTGGCCGCAAGTCAACTGCGCCTGGCTGGCCGGGGGCGGCATGCGCACGGGACAGGTCATCGGTTCAACCAACCGGCTGGGCGAGCACCCCAAGGAACGCCCCGTTCATTTCCAGGAAGTCTTCGCCACGCTCTACCGCAACCTGGGAATCGACACCACGCAGACCCTGCTGCCCGACCTCACTGGCCGACCCCAGTACCTCGTCGACCCGATCTACGA
>NZ_DASWWZ010000031.1:0-4161 GCF_036405755.1 Schlesneria sp. | reverse complement strand
ACTTGAATGACGACGAAGTAGTCCTCGCCCGGTTTCGGATCTTTTGGATCCGCCCAGGCACTGAAACTCCCTTTCGTCTGGGCATACCCCGGTACACGGACGTTGGGAACTCCCACAGAGTTTCCGTCCCCCTCGCCTTCTCCCCCTTCGCCCTGGCCCCCCAATCCGACTCGCATTGATTCCGCGATATCGCCTTGTTTTCCTATAGAGTCGAGGACCTTGGACAAGTCGGACGTCTGGAGCGGAGCCGCCTCACCGGCTTCCGCTCCTTCACCTGCCACCTCGGTCTCGAGGATGACATCAGCGGCGAATTCGTCCCCTGTTCCATTTGTCCCAAAAATGCTCGAAACCTCTTGTGTCGTGACCTGCGAAACCAGAATGCAGGCCAGAATCACCAGGATGACCGCATGGATCCCAAGCGATGTTACAATCCCGATCAAGCCTTGTTTCGAGATCCAGTGCGTTTCCTCCTGATCCTTCGATGGCTTATCCACCTTCACGATTGCTGTCTTCGGATTCACTCGCTGCCCCGGTAACGGGGGAATAACCGGCTTCAGAACTGTTGCACCCAGCGGCGGAATCGAACCAGAATCATGCGAGGGAACCTGTTTGCCCTTATCCTCCCGCATCTTCTGGTCACGGCGAGTCGAGAACCACGCGGGGACATTCTCAGGGGGATCGGCCAGTGACGGAGTTCCCTTCTCTGGCCGTTGAGGCCCATCACTCGATTGAATGGTCTCTCCGGCCATGGATCATTGCCTTGAGGGAAAGTACGGGGGGATGAAAACGATTTCGATTAATCCAGACGGCATCGGCGGTGAAACCCGCACGATTATACATCGTCCAAGTCTTAAAGACCGAACAATATTTTAGATGTTGTGACTCGTATCAGTCTCAGCAATTCTTGATTGTGGAAATTTGTCCAGAATTTGTCCCAGAGGTTTATTTCATCAGGGGTTCGATCTCAAAGTCGTCCTGATTTCAAACTGGACTGCAGCGACTTCTCTGTCGGAACGATTAGAATCGAAGGCTCAAGGCAACCTAATCAGTCTGAGGTTTTTATTCGCCATTTGGGATTCCTGACTGAAGAGTCACTGCCAATGGAATGCCATACAAGCGGGAAATCCCGACGTTGGTGGCCGAGCTGCTTCGCAATAGGAACAAAATGTCAGAAATTGAACGAATCGGCGTCACTCGCCGCTGGTCAGATGTCGTAATCCATGGTGGCACCGCCTATTTCGTCGAAGTTGCGGACGATCCGCAGCAGGATGTCGCAGGTCAGGTCGCCCAAATCCTCGCGCAAATTGACGCTCGTCTGGCTCTGTTTGGAAGTGACCGAAAGGATCTTCTCCAGGTCCTCATTTATCTGGCTGACCTGACGGACGGACCGGCACTGAACGAACTTTGGGACAATTGGGTTCCGGAAGGCCATGCTCCCGCGCGGGCGTGTGTCCAGGCAGCATTGTCTCCTGGGTATCGAGTCGAAATGGTCATCACGGCCGCAGCTCGACGGTCAAGGGGCTGAGATCCGGTTGTACCAGATATCGGCCAGTCCAATTGCCAGTAGCCCAAGACTCACAACGGCATTCACATTGAAAAAGGCGATATTCACTTTCGTGAGGTCCGCGGGCGTCACGAGTGAATGCTCGTAGAGCAACAAACCCGATACCGCGATGATACCGACGAGGAACGGCATTCCCAGCCCGCCGAAGTGCCAGACGGCAAACAAGCTGGCAATGGTCAAGAGGTGGCTGATTAACGCAATTCGCAGCGCCGTCCTGATTCCCCAGCGGGATGGAATGCTGAACAGGTTCCGTTCGCGGTCGTAATCGGCATCCTGGCACGCGTACAGAATGTCGAAGCCACCAACCCAGAAGAAGATTACCGCAGACAACAGTGCGGGAATGACGGCCACTTCCCCTCGGATCGCAATCCAGGCCGCCAGAGGGGAAAGCATGAGCGCCGCCGAGAGCCAGTAATGGCACAGCACCGTAAATCGCTTCGCGTACGAGTAGCCCATCAGAAACAATAACACGGGAACGGATAGACGCAGTGGCCAGGGGTTGGGCAGGAACAGCAGTGTCGAGGCTACAAACCCGGCCGAGCTGACCAGCGTAAAAAGGACAACGGTCGACAGCTTCAGCAGTCCCGCAGGGAGATGCCGTTTTTGTGTGCGGGGATTCTCGGCGTCGAATTTGCGATCAACGATCCGATTGAACGCCATCGCTGCCGAACGGGCAAAGATCATGCAAAGCACAATCCCCAAGAGGTGCACCCACGAGAACGGACTGTCCGGCATCCGCCAGGCCAGAGCTGCTGAGAGCAGGGCAAAGGGCAAAGCGAACACGGTGTGACTGAACCGGATCAGTTCCAGCAGATGGCGAATTTGAGACAACATGCAATCACGCGAAATAAAATTCTCTGAACTCATCAACAACAGGCGAGGGTCGGATTCAAAAGCCCGTAACGTCCGCCGCACAGCAGGCGGAATTCTGCACCACTCGTTCCCCGCCTGACTTCACGGCACTTTCGCCCGGAACGAAGCTCCTGCTGCGACAGTCGCCTTGGAATTCTATGACATCAGCTCGATTCGACCATATCAACAACACGTCGATACGCGGAAATCGTCTGCTCGGCGGCCGCGGATGAATCCGGCCAGGGGAGCGCCTCGGCCGAGAGATATCCGGCGTAATGAATGTCTTTCAGCGATTTCGCAATCGGTGCATAGTCAATGTGACCGCATCCGGCTGGTCGTCGATTGGAATCCACAAAATGGATATGCCCGATCCACCGACCTCCACGCGTGAGTGCCGCAGCTAAGTCACGCTCCTCGATGTTCATATGGAACAGATCAGCCAACAGGCGGACATTGTTAGTGGCAAGCGATTCCATCAATTCCACGCCCGCATCGACCGTATTCAACAGATTGGTTTCGTACCGGTTCAGTGGTTCATAGATCAGTGGCACACCGTATCCCCTCGCGTGTTCCCCCAATACATTGAGCCCTTCACGAAGCCAGTCAATCGCCTGTTCTTTCGAGACGCCCTCTCCCCATCGCCCCTGCATGGAACCAATGATGGCCGGCGCCTGATGAACTCCGCCAAAGTCGACCATCGAACGGATGAAGTCGATGGCCCGCTTACGGACATCCGCATCGGGACTGGTCAGGCTGAGTTTGTGTTTGACCCACCCGGCTCCGGTCCCCACTGCAGCCAGACGAAGCTGATGTGTCGACAGCAGCTTCCCGAGTGTTTCCCGTGAGACCGCATCTGGTCCCGGCGCGAAAAGTTCGATCGCATCAAACCCAAGTCGTTTGGCCTGAGCACAAGCAGCCGGAAGGTCGTCCCAAAAAACAAAGGGGCCCCCATTGGCTTCAGCAACCAGACTCACAGTGACGGCAGAAAGGGGCATAACGAATCCCGATAAGGATGAACTTCGAACCACGCCGCCACCCGATCCACATCAAGGCAGCTCTTCCATTCCACACCGCAGACGCAGGACAGGACCGGGTGTTCCGCAATGCATCTCACTGCAACCGCCAGTCGCCCGACCAACCCGCGAAGAGCTCGCACAATTCGCCCGCCGTTCCCCAACGCATCCTGCGGCGTCTGTCGAGCCTGCTACGTGAGCCGCTCCAGCCAGGCAGGCGTGTTGATTACTTCACTGATAAACATCTGCTGAGCGCACAACGTGGCTCGGTGCAGTTCCTCTGCGGTCACGGATCCCGCAGCGTTTTGAACGGCCAGGGTTCCCGTCGCATCCGAGAGGAACTCGACCTGATACCCATTGTGCATCGCCTGTCGGGCCGTCGTGTCGCAGCACATATGGGTCATGTAGCCACAAATCGAAATCGTGTCGATTCCCGACTGCTTCAACCAATCCTCAAGTCCGGTCCCGGTAAAACTACCGGGCAACGTCTTGTCGATCAGCAGACTGGAAGGACGACGAGCCACCTCGGGATGCAGTTCCCATTCCGCCGATCCCTTCCGGAAGAAGGGCGAGTCAGGCTCGGTCTGGTGATGCCGAACAACGACCGTGGGAACACTCTTTCTGGCCGCTTCATCCATCACTTTCAGGATCTGTTCAAGGTGTCCCGCCGGATGGGTGATCGGCAAGGCTCCTGTGAAGTACTCATTCTGCACATCGATTACCAGCAATGCT
>NZ_DASWWZ010000030.1:0-5049 GCF_036405755.1 Schlesneria sp. | reverse complement strand
CAATTGTCTTTACCGTATTGGCCGGGAATCACAAACATGCTGGTCGCTCCCTGTTTGACGAACGAGGCTTTCAGTCACGCGGGCCTTCTGGCGATCGAATCCTGTCCAGGAATACATCGGCAAAAGTCAGTGTGTTCAATTCCTTATACTGGTGATAAGAAACATCTGTCAATGACTTGCTGGGGTCAGGCCGCCTGTGAGTCCCTGGCTTCCCCCCTTCCTGGAAGGATTGATTTCTCACTCAAGAGTACGAAATTTTGCCCATCGGTTGCGGTCGCGCCGCACGAGGGCGACAATCCTAAGTTGCCACACAAGGGCGATTTATGAGCGGCGTTACGATTCCATCAGCGGCAATTCGACGGGTCCTGTTCGCGGTGCTGGTCGGTCTCTTCGGGACTCAGAACAGCCACCTCATCTGCCCAGCTTCTGTCTTCGCTCAGATTCTCGACCCACCTCCGCCGCGGTTGGCGATCCCGCCCGAACCGGTCAAAAAGCCCGGTGAAAGGCGGGGTAGCTCAACCACGTTCAGCCTTGATCGACACCAGTCAGCCGTCCAATGTGCCGATGCAATTGAGTTATCTCTCGAACGGAAAGAATATCACGCAGTCTTTCCGTTGCTGGAGACCCTGCTCTCGGAACCCGCGACGTTCGTCCCGATTTCTCCTTATTCAGACGTTACTGCGGCAGAGTATGTGAAACGTGTGCTGGAGCAGATTCCCCCCGAGGCACGGTCGAGATTCGAAGCGCAGCGGCGTGTCGCAGCCAGTGAAACCTGGGACCGCGCGAAGAACGCCGGTCGTGAGGAAATCGCTCGCTTTCTCAGGGATTTCCCCGAGTCCCCCCTGGCTGTCGAAGCGTGGTGGCAGCTTGGACTTCATGAGCGAGATCTTGGGCACGTTCGCCGTGCGGCCGCAGCGTTCAGAAGGGTGGCAGAGCATCCTCAAGTGAGTTTGCCCCTTCGCATCACGGCCCTTATTGCGGCGACGGAGTCCCTGACCCGCACATCCATGATGAACGAGGATGCGGCCCGAGAACGGCGGTTACTGGCTGGTCGACTTTCTGCACTGGATGGCAATTTCAAGCTGGAAATCGCTGGCCGCGTTATCACGCTTGCTGAATGGCGAATGCAACGGGATCTTGCTGCGTCCCCCTCTGAACACCAGTCCCCGGCAACCTCACAGGAGGTGGGCGCTACCGCACAGCGGTGGCAGAAACACCGGCCGGTGCTTCTACCCATCTGGCGACATGACTTGCCGAATGCTCCACAGACCAGTCTCGAAAAGCTGGTGAAAGTTCTACCCGATCCGTCGGCACGACCTGTCTTGATCACCGCTCCCTTAATTTGCGGCTCTCAGGCCATTGTGCGTACGACGCAGGAGATTCACTCGTTTGATATCCCCTCCGGTCAGGCACAATGGTCGATTCCCAATACGGAATTCCTGAACATCGGCAAGAGAATTTTTGAAAGCACTGCTTATCGATCGGTTGCGATTGAGTGGGCACAGCGACGCACCCAGGCCGATTCCCTGTTCAGTCGAATGACAACTGACGGATTGCATCTGTTCGTCATCCAGGAACCGGACCGTTCGAGTGAATTCCGAATGGAGAGTGATCGCTCGCGCGGCCTTCCCCGATTGGGGCCGCAGTACAATCAGCTTTGCAGCTACCATCTGAAGTCGGGAGAGCTCAACTGGGAGATCGGCGGCCCGGTCTCTGAACCCCGGCAGGAGTTGGAAGGATACTGCTTTCTGAGTGCGCCGCTCGTCCTTGACGGCGACCTGTTTGTCATCGGACAGCGTGATTCAGATCTCGAACTGCTGTCCCTGTCCATCGACACAGGGGAACTGAACTGGAGACTTCCGCTCGGCACGGCCGCTCGGCCGATCGATGAAGACCTGCAGCGGTCACGCACGGCCTGTCCGATTGTCTGGCATGAGGGCCTGTTGCTCTGTTCAACAAGTTCCGGCAGCATCGTCGCTGTCGATCCTGCGATGAGGTCCATAAAATGGAGTTACCGGTATCCTGCCATCACCATCCTTGCGGGCGATATGGCCCAGATGACACGACGGGCCGGACGCGTCAATCTGATTGAACCCTGGTGGGAAACGTGGCGTGAACCTTTTCTTGCCGTCGCACAATCGATCCCGCAGGAATCAGGCGCGAATCCACCGAACGATTCCTCCGCGCCGGCCCCTGCCCCTCCCCCGGAATCCGTGCTGTTGTTCGCCTCACCCGAGACAGACAAGTTACATGCCATTCGCCTTCCTCAGGGTCAACCACTTTGGCAAATCGATCGCCAGGACGGGTTAGCCGTGATCGGGATCTCTGATCAGAGAGTGATCATCACCGAAGACATGCGCGTCCGGGCGCACGACATCGGTTCAGGAGAACTCGCCTGGGCCACCCCCATCGAACAGGTCAGCGGTCCAGCGGTCTTGAACGGATCACTGCTGGTGATTCCCGTGCAGTCGGGCGGTGCATCCGTCCTCAATGCGATCGACGGCACGGTTCTCAATGAAGCGGGTGCCAGTGACGTGCCGCTCGGAATCCTCGCCGAAACAGAACATGGCTGGATTGCCTTCAACCGACAATCCGTCTCTCTGCTCCCTCAGTTAGATGACATTCGACAGTCGATCGCCTTGGAACTGAAACAAGACCCTGATAACGAGTCTCTGCGAGTTCGGGCGGCACTTCTGGACCTCCAGGCAGGAAATGTAGAACTGGCCCGCGAACATCTGGTCGGGCTGACATCGACCCCGGCACGCAATATTCGCCGACAAGCTCTGATTGCAGCGTTGGAAAGTAGTCCAACGGCAACCAGTGAAGTCAGTCGCACCAGTCTGGCGCGCGAACTGAACGAACTGGCCGACAACTCGGATTACAGGTTTGCAGCCGCCGCTGCGATCGGAATGTCTGCACTTGCGGTGAACGACTTTAAAGACACGGTCGACGCCTGCCTGGACGGACTCGCCGCGAATCTGGCTCATCATGATCAACTGGTCAAACGGCAGACGACTCACGTCCGCAAGGACCGTGTCTTGTTGGGTCTGATTGATGAAGCATACCGGCGTTCCCCACCCTCCGACCGCAACGAACTGGACCGACTGTTTCAATCACGAGTGAACCAGGCACGGAGCAGCCGAGACCGACTGGCGCTTCAGGAACTCTGGACGCAGTGGCGAGGACTCGACTGGAGCCGTCAGCTCATCATTTCAGACCAGGAAAAAGTCCTTCGAAAACGCTCGCTCGTCGAACAGGACTTACGGCTGCGGGACGCGGCGGGCAGTGACGATCCTTCGATCGCCTCTGAGGCGTTTCGGAGACTGGCTGAAAAGCTGGAACGACAGTGGCTTCATCGGGAAGCTGAGGCAGTCCGTCGGCAGACCCAGATTGAACAAGAGTCGCGGGAACTCTCGTCGTCCGCAGAGACTTCGGTGACCCCGCCAGAGATCGAGCGAGAAGGGACACCTCAAGACCAATCCATTGCTGTTGCGGTTCCCTGGACTTCGAGCGAACTCCAGACGCACTGGCCTAGTTCGAAGCCAAAGATCAAATCACGCAATGATCGCAACTTCGGAATTTATGCGCCGACCATCCCTCTTCATTCCGAACCAGGAAGTCTCACCGAACGACTCGACGTGTCGATCGATCGTACGGGAGACGAGGTCTACATTCGGGGAGGCGCGTTCTTCCAGACAGGTCAAGACGAAGAAAACGAACGTCGCTTGAACCTCCCTAAATCGTCATCTCCCTTCCGGGGGCCCGGTGGTCACATGCTGCGCGAGGGCTGGGGAATTGGACGGATTGTCGTACTGCTGATTGGCAGCGAACTGTTCGGGGTTTCGCTTGTGGATGAACAGGGCGAACCCAACTCGCAATTCCTGTGGGCCAACCCGATTGACCTCGAAATCCCCGTCGGCGAAACAGAAGAAGCACCTTCCTCAAAGGGGATCTACTCACCTCGACAGACAGTCAGAGCCCTCAACGGACCACCGCTCATTGAAATTGGCCCCGTCCGTGCGGGCTATCTCTGTTACCACCAGCGAAAACGGCTGACCGCAGTCGATACCGAGACAGGCCGCAGCCTGTGGCAGCGCTACGATGTCCCGGTCGACGCGGCTATTCTTGGCGATGACCAGCGGGTTTTCGTGTGGCATCAGACGGGCCGAGTGGACGAACTCAGCGCGATCGACGGCCGGAGTCTGGCACAGCGCGAACTAACGGCATCGCCTCAAGACCTGCTGCTACAGCAGGGATCACTGGCCTGGACCGCCCGTCGCGGAGCCACCACCCAAGTCAGCCTTCATGATCTCAGGTCGGGTGAATGCATCTGGACTCGAACTGACCCGGCCGAAGCTCTGGTGGCCGTACTGGATGAGTCAACGCTCGCAGTCGTCACCCCCGAGAAGCTGCTGTATATCCTGGACACCAGGACTGCTGAACAGCGCTTTGCCCCCTTGAGTGTAAAATCTGACGCCGTTGAAGAGATCGTTACGAGCTTTGATTCGGATCACTGGTACGTCGCCATGTCTCGTCCGGTCCCGAATCTGGAGGGCCTGAAAGGGATCCAGCCGAGAGAGTCCTATCGGACACGGTTCGTGAATGGCCCGCTTTATGCTGTGAAGCGAGCGGACGGGCAGATTGTGTGGCAACGAGACCTGAAGAATGAACCATTCGCATTAGAAGTTTCCCGATCCGCGCCGGTTCTGGTGCAGGCCTGGAAACTCCCTCCCGCAGGCATCAACAACGCGAGCGAAGGGGTATTCAAGATCACCGACAAGCAAACCGGGAAGATCCTGATGGAACGCAGAAGTATGGATGTGCTCCCGTATTTCCTGTTGAATCCGGATCCTCAACAAGGCATGCTGGAAATCAAGCTGACGCAAGAAACCATCACCGTGGATTATTCATCCGACATCAGTTCTGACGGACGCGATTCCCCGAAAACCCAGGAGACAAAGCCACTTAAGAATCAGTGACAGGGCGAGTATGGTTCCCTCACCAGGAGCGCACGGTCCCTGTCTGTGGGACGAAACACGTCCTCGTTTC
>NZ_DASWWZ010000029.1:0-17935 GCF_036405755.1 Schlesneria sp. | reverse complement strand
TGGGATGCTGCTTGCGAGCCCGATCGAGAACCGTCAGATACGGATGAAACTGATCCACAAAAATGCCGCCGTTCTTTTCGGCGATCGTTTTGACTCCGTCCGAGAACTTCTCCAGCGTCAGGTTGTATCCGGTCAATGCAGTCGGTCCCTGTGCTCCATCATCCAGTGGCTGCGGCGTGATCCACGCAGTCCGAATGCTGGCTGCACGAGCCTGATCGGCCATTCCCTGCAGTCCATTCATGTATGGATTGAACGTCGCCTCTTCAAAAGCACGGTAGCGTCCGTCGTTCATCCCGAAGTCGACCGTCATCGCAGTCGGTTTGAACGCCAGGACATCGCGAGCGAATCTGGCATTGCCTCCTCCCGAGGTATCGCCCCCAATGCCGACGTTCCGGAACGTCAGTTTCCAGTGTGGGAAACGCGTCACCGTCCACATTTCGACATAGTTCGAATACAGATGCTGTTCGGTGATACTGTCACCGATCATGACAACGACATCGCCATCCTTGAAGAAGAACTCGGCCGATTCCGCACGGGGCAGGGGGGCGGGCAGTGTCGAGGCAAAGCAGGTCAAAACAATGAGGCACCACTGGCGAAGTCGCAGCATGGTTTCAGCTCCGTGAATGGGATTGTCACCGCGTCGAGAGGCAACTCGACGCGAACAGAGAAACAGCAAGAAAAAGGGGCTCCACCGGATCGCCCCGGACAGACATTCCGGGCCATGAAGCGTAAGAGACGAGGGGCTCGACGGACCAGGAAACTACCAGTTTCCCCCGAGTCCCACGTATCCACCCGGAGTTGAGAACGAGGGATGGAAGACGTCATGGTAGCGTTCGCGAAGTTCCCGCCGATGGATCTGCTCATCGCGATCCAGCACCTCCCGAATCCAGACGTCCGTCGCCTGCAGTCGCGCGGCAAGAATGTGCGCCGCGTTGGCACCCAAGTGATACGCCATCACCGAATGACTTTTGAGCAGTTGTCCATAAGTCGCGTATGTCAGCTGTGCTAGCCGGGTCGGCCCCTGACACCAGGCGGTGTTGTTATGAGCCGCCTCATGAAAGAACGTGGTCTCGCCAAAGATTTCGTTTGGCCCCAGGACCACCAGTTTAGTCTCATCCACCGTGTTACCGATGAGATCGATCTGCACACGGCCGCTCAGAATCAGATAGAGCGAACGGGACGAGTCTCCTGCGGAGAAGACCACATCTCCCTCGGTATACTCCAGCAGTGTCATGCGCGAGGCGAGGTCTGCAAGCTCGTCTGCGCGAAAGCCCGCCAGTAGCTCGAACTGCTTGAGATCGTCAGGCGTAATCTGAGACATGACTTGGCTCCGGCTAAACGAGTGCGCGCGGCAGGGGTTCGACTTGCGTTCTATCATTAGCGTGCGAGGGGACTTTTGCAAACCGGCCCCGCGACCAACACCTGAATTAACCGTTGTCATCCAAGGGACTTAAATCAGAACGCCCCACTTGGGTGAGCACTCACCCGTCGTACGTGCGACCAGTTTTTTCGTGTCGGTACTCCAATCTGTCGAGAAACCGAGAAAAAGTGCGGCGGTCTTTCCGCTGTCATCGTGACTATCTGGTCAACCACAGGAATAATGACGCTGAAGAATCACGCACACATCACCCCGCCGGTGTTTTATGCCCACGGATGTCCGCCGAGAGATTGAGCAGGCCCAGGCCGGCGACCAGGCAACGCTCGGTCGCCTGCTCGAGTCTTACCAGAATTATCTGCGGTTACTCGCGCGGATTGAAATCGGTCGACGCCTGCAGGGCAAAGTCGATGCTTCAGACATCGTCCAGGAAACATTCCTGGAGGCCCATCGCCAGTTCCCCCACTTTCAGGGGACGGCCGAAGCTCAATTGACGAAATGGCTCCGCACAATTCTGGCTGGCACTGTCGCTAATGTCGTCCGCCGCTACGTCGGGACACAGGCGCGAAACCTGACGCTCGAACGAGAACTGGCAGTGGGACTCGATCAATCGACCTGTGCCCTCGAGCAGATGCTCGTCGATCGTCATAGCTCACCCAGTCATCAAGCCATGCGGGGTGAACAAAGTCTTCAGGTCGCGGAAGCGATGAGCCGCCTCCCCGAGGACTATCAGACGGTGCTGGTGCTGCGACATCTGGAGGGACTGTCGTTCCCGCAAGTGGCCGAACGAATGGGCAAAACCGTGGACAGCGTCGAAAAGCTCTGGCTGCGGGGACTCACCCGGTTGAAGAAAGAATTTGGCGAGGTTACCCATTGAACTCGCATTCCGAAAACATCGAAGAGGATCCCCGAATCCTCGAGCTCTCGCGGAACTACTTGAAGGAACTCGAACAGGGACACACACCCGATCGACAGGCGTACTTCCGACTTTACCCGGAGCTCGCAGAAGCTCTTTCTGACTGTTTCGATGGGATCGAACTGGCGCATTCGATGCGCCCCGCTCCTCCGGTCGCTCCGCTTCCGGAGTTTCCGGTCAGTCCGATTGGCGATTTTCAGATTGTGAGGGAAATCGGCCGCGGCGGCATGGGGGTCGTCTACGAAGCAGTGCAGCTTTCTCTCGGACGCCGTATCGCGTTGAAAGTCCTGCCGTTCGCCTCTGCTCTCGACACCCGTCAGTTACAGCGGTTTAAGAACGAAGCTCAGGCCGCTGCACAACTTCACCATTCCAATATCGTGCCCGTGTATGCGGTGGGCTGCGACCGGGGAGTCCACTTCTACGCAATGCAGCTCATTAACGGTCGCTCGCTGGCCGAGGTCATTCAGGAACTGCGGGGCGACGAACGCGAGTCCCCGCGCCCCTCTTCAGAAGCGACGACCGCCGTCCATCAGCGTCTGGTGACCGTCGCCAACACCAACTTGCGCGTCCCGCAAAAAACCGGACGCGACCGCCAGCAGTTCCGCTCGGCCGCCCAGATTGCGAAGCAGGTTGCAGAAGCTCTTGAATACGCTCACGAAGCGGGCGTGGTTCATCGGGATATTAAACCCGCAAATCTGTTGCTCGACTCCAAGGGAGCCGTCTGGGTGACAGATTTCGGACTGGCGCAAGTCGTTGCCGATGTGGGAATCACCCAGACGGGAGACCTCGTCGGGACCCTGCGATACATGAGTCCCGAACAGGCAGCGGGACGCCGGGTTCCTGTCGATCACCGCACCGACGTTTATTCTCTGGGAGCGACTTTGTATGAGCTGCTGACCCTGCAACCGATCTTCGCGGCGCAGGATCGGCCCACACTGCTCCAGCAGATCTTCAATGAGGAACCTCGTCCGCCGCAGCAGGTGAATCGCGCCATACCGATTGAACTGGAGACGATCGTACTGAAGGCGATCGCGAAGAACCCCGCTGAGCGCTATGCCACGGCGGGAGAGATGGCGGCCGACCTGACACGGTTTCTCGAGGAACGCCCGATCCTCGCACGCCGGCCGACGCTGTTTGACAAGCTGAGGAAATGGATGCGAAGGCATCCCGCGTTCGTCAGAACGACATTGGCACTTCTGGTCTGCGGCACACTGGTCCTCGCCTACGGATACCGACGTGAGCGACAACGTGCAGCTGAGGCAGAAGCCCGCTTCCAACTCGCACGTCGTGCTGCCGATGAACTGATCCGTATTGCCGAAGACGAACTTTCCGACATGCCCTTTCAGGATGGATTACGGAAGCAGTTGCTCGAAACTTCGCTCGCCTACTATCAGGAGTTCATCGACCTTCGGGGAGAAAGCCTGAGCACCCAGGACGAGCTGGAAGGTACCCGAGACCGGGTCAAAGGCATTCTGGCCGACTTGGCCGTTCTTCAGGCGGATCGGCATACGTTCCTGCTGCGTGAATGTGCCGTGCTGGACGATCTGGAGGCGACCCCCGAACAGCGCGCCGGCCTTGCCGAGGTGCTCGCCCGTCTGGAAAATCGACAGCGCCGCAGACCGAGAGGGCGACCTGATTTCAATCCCGAAGAGTACCGCCAGCGCCAGCTCGACATCGCGAGGGAAAACGAAGCTGAGCTGGCTGGGATTTTGAGCCCTCAGCAATTGCAGCGACTGCCCCAGATTGCCCTGCAGTGTCAGGGGCCAAAAGGACTGCGTGAGCCCGACGTCGTCCGAGCTCTCAAACTGTCCAGCGATCAGAAACGGAAATATCGCGAAATTGAAATGGAAGCGATGCGAGACGTCGACCATCGCTTTCAGCCGGGTTCAAATCCACCCGAAAGAACCGCCATACGCCTGCAGGCGGCCATGAAACAGATGCTTGCCTATCTAACCCCCGAGCAACTGGAACGATGGAAAAAGCTGACGGGCCGACCCTATCACGGTCCGCTGATCTCTCCGGTTCCGTTCGGCCCGCCGGGAATTCGGCACAATGGCCAGCATCGGGAAGATCGCCCCCCCTTACGAAACCCTCCCCCATTTCCTCCACGGGACTGAGGGAGATTTCTGCCGCTGAGGACAAAAAAGTTCTCACCACCCGGTCGCACTCGGTGTCGGCGTCAGTGATTCGGGGCTTCCCACTTCGGCGTCTCAGTCGGTTTCATCACTGCTGGCGACTTCACTTTTGACCGGAATGGCTTCTTCTGCTGTGGGCGACGCGGGGGCGGACTCGCCCGCGGGTGATTCCAGTGGGGGCAGAACGTAGATTTCCCCTCGTTCGTTGGGCTGCTCGGCTCGAAAACCGTGATGCCGCAACAGTTCCAGAATGGCGAGAAAGATTCCGACGATCTTGCTGCGAAGGTTGCTCCCTTCAAAGAAATCGCTGAAAGCCATTCGTCCGTTCTCGCGCACCTTGGCCCCGATCCGGTCGATGTAAACCGAGATGGGTGTGTCGTCGTAACGAATACTGGAGGTCGACTCGACAACCTTCTTCTGGATCACGCGTGACAGAGCGCTGACCAGGTCCCAAAGTTCCACCTCTTTGATGGAGTCTTCACTGGGGTCTTTGCCGACGGTCGGCCGTTCGTCACTCAGTCGGGGATAACGTTCCTGCCACTCCGCAGCCTGTTCCTCCAGAGCAACGGAGGCATCCTTGTACCGTTTATACTCCAGCAGTTGCTCGATCAGTTCGTTACAGGGATCGTCCGCCAGCGGTACTTCGGTCGTTTCTTCCTCGGCACGCGGCAGGACCTGTCGACTTTTGATTTCGATCAGAGAACTGGCCAGGACAACAAAATCACCAATCAGGTCAAGATCGAGAAACTGCAGAACTTCGAGGAACTCGAGAAACTGAGATGTAATCTTGGCAATCGGCAGGCGGACAATATCAACCTCGTTCCTGCGGACCAGGTACAACAGCAGGTCCATGGGACCGCTGAAGGAATCCAGTTGTACTCGGTAATCCGCCATTCCCCCCTGCCTTCAAATTGAGTGAATTCCGTTTCACGATCTTATTATCGGCGTGATAGTGAGCACAGGATGACACATACGGAATAATCTCAAGAGTTACCGTGGATTCGCATGGCAACCCATTCAGCCCAAGCACCGCGCTCCACCCAAACAACCTGGATCATTCTCTGAAATGATGAAATGATGCAGTCACCGAGCTACCCATCCGGGGCGGTCGATGGGAGGGAGGCGGTGAGGGGGTCACGGCTGTTGACCCGATCTTGACCGGAGGGACCTTCCAGTGTACTTCCCCTTGGCGCCGACCGGTCGAGTACACCAACACTGTGGTGCTACGCTACAGTGCGGAATTCAACCCCCAAGCCTTGCCTGCTGCCGGGCAGATTCCTACTCTTCCTTTTGAAGAGTCCATCGCGATGGGAAACTGTCAAACTTTTCTCTTTTTCCGTCCAAATTTGACGAAGGATGCTGCATGCTCGATCTGTCTCGTAGTTCTCTGTCGCCGCAAGTGAATGCTTCACGCGACTATGCGCGCCAGCGTCAGATGGGCATTGGCGATCTGCTGCTCGAGAACCGGATCGTCTTTCTGGATGGCCCGATCCACGATGCCAGTGCCAACCTGATCGTGATGAAGCTGCTGTACTTGCAGTCAGAAAACAAACACCAGGACGTCCATTTTTACATTAACTCGCCGGGCGGCTCGGTCACGGCCACGATGGCGATCTACGACACGATGCAGTTCCTGCAGTGCAGTGTGGCAACGTACTGCGTCGGTCTGGCAGCCAGCGGCGGCGCCATCCTGGTCGCCGGTGGAACCAAAGGCAAGCGATTCATCCTGCCTCACGCGAAGATGATGATCCACCAGCCTTATGGCGAAGTGGGAGGTCAGGTTTCCGACATCGAAATCCAGGCTCAGGAAATCCTCGAGACCCGCGAAGTCTTGAATCAGATTCTCGCTGTCCACACGGGCCAGCCAGTAGAAGTGATTGCCAAGGATACCGGTCGCGACCGTTACATGAACGCCAACCAGGCGAAAGAATACGGACTGATCGATGAAATTCTGGTCAATCCCAAAGCAAAACTGGCCGCCGCGAAATGATCGCCGACGTCGCACGAAGGCATTGATTCTCCCTTGTGCCGAGGGCGAAATCACCTGTGCGACTCGACCGGAAACGATACGACCGGATGAATCATCCGTAACGCCTGAAACAGTCACCCTCGATCAGCGAGTTCCCCGATATGACTTCACTTGTTCCTTACGTTATTGAAAAAAACGGCCGTGAAGAACGGGCGATGGACATCTACAGTCGCTTGCTTCGCGATCGAATCATTCTGCTGGGAAGTGCCATCAATGATGATGTCTCCAACAGCATCGTCGCTCAATTGCTGTACCTTCAATTCGAAGACAGCAAGGCCGACATCCACATGTACATCAACAGCCCCGGTGGTTCGATCACCTCGGGCATGGCCATCTATGACACGATGCAGTTCATCAGTTGCGACGTCGCGACGTACTGCCTGGGTCAGTGCGCCAGTATGGGTGCGATGCTGCTGACAGCCGGAACCAAGGGAAAGCGATTCGCACTGCCCAATAGCCGCATCATGATCCATCAGCCACTGGCCGGGATGCAGGGGACAGCCGTCGAACTCGAAATTCATGCCAAGGAAGTCATCCGCACCAAGCGGCGCATGAACGAATTGATGTTCAAGCACACCGGCCAGACCCTGGACAAGATTGAACAGGACACCGATCGAGACAACTTCATGTCGGCCGAAGAGGCTCGCCACTACGGTTTGATCGACACGGTTCTTGAACAATTGCCAGTTCCACCGTCGCATCAGTCTTAATCGGGTTTCCGCCCCGACGGCGGGAATCACCTCACGCATCACGAGTGTTTAATACGCCCCTTCAGTGATCGAATCCTGATTGCTGAAGGGGCTTTTTCGAATGAGTCGACCTGGGTGAAGTCCTGCACAGGGGTTTCCACCCTCCATCCATCCCTTGATGACTCGTTCGTCAATGATCTCGAAGAAGCGGGCCAAAGTAGCCAGGGAGGGCTCTTTCTTCGATCTCTTCCCGCTTGCCAGTGGCATGCGAACCGACGTGACTACGTGCTCGTGCCCGGGACCGACCCAAAGTGAATGCCACTGTATGACCGTCTTCGGGCATGCAGTGCGCTCTGACCCTCTTCAAAAAAACGAGAAGCCACCGCTTCTGCGAAGACTCCGACGCCGTGCCATTGGCAGCTTTGTCACTCGAGGCCCAATGAAAACTCTTTCATCTGATAGATGACTCGTCCATCCACCGACAGGAAGCCTTCCGCAATCAGCGTTTTTCGCTGGTCGTCAACACTTTTGATGACAGCGGTCACGGTCACCAACTGGTCGCGTGGCACCACTTGTCCGCGGTAGACCCATTCGTGTTTGCCACTCGTCCCGGATGCGGGATCGTGGAGTACCGGTGTCAGGAACTGCGCATCCGGCCCCGCGTTCCACCGACGAGCGGCGTAGAATTTCAGTAACTGGAAGAACGATTCCAGCCCCAGCGATCCTGGCACAACAGGATCCTGGTAGAAGTGAGCCTTGAAGAACCACGATTCGGGATTCACCCTGGTTGTGCCGATGGCGAAGCCCTGACCGTAGGGGCCATTCTGCAGCGAGATTTGAACGTTATCGATCATCTGGAACTGCGAATCCGCGAAGGGAGCTCGGTCCTGATATGCGAAGCGTTCGGCCTGACTCGCCTCGTCCGGCGACGGCGAGAAAGGTTTCGCCTCACGGATCCCCACCTGATTCAGCAGTGAGGCACGCGAGAAAAATCCAAAGTAGGTATTCCCGACATAGACAGGCTGATCGTCACAGCGAAGATCGAAGTCATAGTGCTGAATGATCATCCCCCCCGCGTTGGAAACGCGAGTCATTTTCACAGTCGTCGTGAGCGTTCCCGATGCGGGGGTCACATCCCGGTATTGTGTTGCCGTCCCACCGAGGTTTCTGAACGAGATATCCGTGTCGCTGGTGAGCGCAGAGCCGACGTAGGCGGCCAGCCAGCCACATGGCTGCAGGGCTGTTTCCAGCAGGACAGCGAATGGCATTCGCCGCTGACGGTTCGACTGGAAGTACCATTCATCGGGAGGAACGTCGTACTGAGCGACGACGACTCCGCCTGGGTTCAGCACCCACTGCTCACAGTCACTGATCGCGACAATGCGGTCCAGGAATTGGAACGGTGGTCCCGGAAGTCTGGCAATGACTCGTTCCGCGTCGAAGACCTGGTAGCGGTCCCCAAAGGCTTCTGACGGCTTACCAACGGCGAACGCGGTGATTCGGTCGGTGTCAAACAGTGCAGGGCGGCGATCGTAGCGAGGCGTAAATTTCTGTGAGGAAATGACAACGCCCTTTTCGCCACGCGCCGCTGCGGAACTCCACAGTCGCTCAATGAACTCCCGCGTCAGGCCCGACATCCTTACGGACATGTCGGTAATTTCGACGATCGGTTTCCCGTCCGCATACATCAAGGCATCGGCAAGGCAGTACGGGGTCGCGGTGGGACTCGACGATTCCGAGGGGACACCCGGGGCACCGCTGGCTGCGTCAAAGTCTCGGTAGCCGACTTCCTTCAGCGTGATCTCGTACCAGACCTTCTTTGTGGTCGCGAGAACCTGACCGCGGCATTTCAAGCGGCTGCGGACGCCGGGAATCGGCTCATACACGATCTGGTCCGCTTCACCCAGCCAACCCATTCGCAGCAGCAGGATCCGCAGTGTATGCATGCAGCATTCATACATCAGCGTTCCCGGCATCACCTGATCGTCACAGAAGTGACACGTCAGAAACCAGTCATCCGGATGAATATCCAGTTCGCCCAGGATCGTTCCCATGCCGAACTTCCCGCCGGTCGGCTCGATCTGAAGAATGCGGTCAACCAGCCACATCTTCGAGCGTTCGTCAGCCCCCGCCGACCCGGATCTGGTCAGACCGGGAATGGTGACCGGGTTCGTGAGCGGAAGTTGTGCGAACTGAGCACCGAAGCAAGCGGCAAGATCCCCTCTCCGCAGGGCCAGCAACTGAGCGTCGGAGAAGCTTTCGCGTGCGAGCGGTACCAGTTCCTTCCAGTTGCCGGTCCACTTTCCGGGACGTGCCTGCTTATCGAGAGCCGTGTGGATGATCCCTTTCCCGCTATTCAGTTCGGCAGCGGTGAAGAACCCCGCGCAACCTTCCCGCATCGTCAGCAGCGGTTCTCCGTCCACCGTCGCGTCAAACTCGAAGCGGAACAGATATGTCTGTCCCTGACGGAAGAAGTGAAGAATGCGGATATTGTAATTGATGGTTTTTCCGGGACCGGGCAGCTCTTGATGGAACGTGACGACCGCATCGAGCAATCGATAACTGGCCAGGCCCTTGGTCTGAAAATCAATTCCCAGCCACCCTGACAGGAACAGGTCCGCCTGTCCCGCTTCGACCGCAATACACGTGGGAATGCGGTTGCAGTCGAGATACCAGGCCCCTTCATGGATGTCGTGCTCGGTCACGACACGGCCTGATGTCATCGACAGTGGTTCGCCTTCAATTTCCAGCATCCGATCAGCGAGCATCAGCGGTTCGTCCGGCAACCGGACGCGCGTCGGGAATTCATCGATCGGAGCGAACTGCGGTCCCAGCACCCGACCAATCTTGCCAATAGCGTATTCCATGCACTGCGCCCGGTTCAGCGAGCGAGGGGCCACCAGCGGAGTCGGCGGCAACTCTTCAACAGGCGGCGCAGCATTCGGCGCGACAGGTTCCACTGGTTCCACCGGATCGGAGACCGTCGGCCCCGCGACGAGATCGGGCGAGGCAACTTGTTCGCCCGCAGCAATCCGGGTGAAGAGCGCCAACTGTTCCGCCATGATCCGCTGAGCTTCCGCGGTCACACGCAGATAGGTTTCATGAGCACGCAGTCGGGCGGCCACCATATCATCAAACTGAGTCATGACATTCATTCCAAAAGTGGACGCTCGTGGCGGGATTCGCCATCCCTTCGCTGGTCTGGGCACCAAGAACGGAGAACCACCCACCGCTGTCACAATACCCCGCTTCGTGGGGGAGGGACTGGTGATCGTGGCTTCGGTCGTTCGTGCGTCGCCGTAGAGGAACCGCAGTTCGACGGGGATTCGCTCCGCAATCAGCACAGCCAGAAGTTCGTAAAACGCAACCAGGGGGGACGCGGTCGAGGGGGTCGCAGACAGGGCACGATGCGGACGGTCGCTCAGGATCTCATCGATCATCCGCGTGCACGAACTTCCCGGACCAATCTCCACGAACAGGCGGACGCCATCCGAATAGGCCTGCTCGACCACCCGCGGGAAATCGATGGTATTGACGGCCTGCGCCACAATGGCCTCGGCGGCCGATTCCCGGCTCAGTTCGTATTTCCGGCCCCACGCCGTGCTGTAGAAATCGATCGGTTGCTCGTAATGAGCGGTGCCAATTCGAGGCCGCTTCACCAGAGGAACCGTCGTCTGCATCAGGTGTAGTGCCCGATAGGCTTCTTCGACTTGCCGCAGGATCGGACAGTGAACGGTACTCGGTGCTGCAAACGGAACGAAAGTTCCGCCCAGATCCCGGACAAGTCGTTCGACACCATCTGTTTCCCCACCGATCACACATTGTTGCGGGGTGTTCACGATCAGCAGATAAACCCGTGCCCCTGATGCGTCGGCAGTAGACGAACCAGGTCGTCCCTGATCGTGTGACAGGTTCTGGATCGCCGCCTGAACCACTGCCGCCGATCGGTCGATGACACCTGATGTCCAGCGAACGGGCGAACCAGCAGGAACATTCCAGGCGCGGCGGGCTGCTTCAAACGGTGTGACCAGATCACTGCCGAACAGCGTTGCCTGTTCCATCCGTCGCAACATCTCGTCCCGGTCAGTCCAGGCCCGCAGCCCGAAGAGTGCGGCGGATTCCCCCAGGCTATAACCGATGCTGGCGTCAGGCGTGACACCCAGACGATTCAGCAGGTCACAGACGGCCGTTCCCAGGGCCACCTGCCCAAAGATCATCGCTTTGTGCTGTTCAAGTACTGCTGCGGTTGAATCCCCGAACCAGATCAGGTCGGGACGGTACTGATCTCGCAACCGTTCATTTTCGAGATACTGCTGGTGCAGCACCTCCGGAAATGCGTTCAGCAGCTCACGCCCCATCCCGAGGAATGCATTCCCGGAACCGGGGAAGACAAACGCCAGTCGCCCCGTAGTCCCCAGCGGTGTGCGCGTGAAACGAACGCGCCGATCCAGGACAGCGGCGGGCTGGTCACGCAATGCGTTGACGGCAATCCGAGCGACATCGGGAATTTCCGCCAGCGATCGAACGACTAGCGACAGTCCCCAGCGGTGTTCTGGTTGAGGAGGCCGGGATCGAAACCAGTCCGAAGCCAGGGTCGCAACAGAACTCGCGTTCGCCGCGCGTTCGTTCAGTTGATTCACCCCGGACTCAAGCTGTTCGACCGAATCCCCGTCGATGACGAACAGGCCCACGGGCAACGCCGCGCGAGTTTCACGAGCAGCAGCCCGCTGGGCAAGAGCCGCTTTGCGAACGGGTCCGGGTGCCGTGGTCAGTTCCAGTCGGATTGATCGGCCGTCCGGGCCCAGACCCGACAACGTGATCGGTCGAGTCTGCTCCACCCGGTTCTGCATCCAGCCACCCGACGGAGATTCCGGGATCGCATGCCGGGAAAGCGATTCGACCGCTGTAAACAGCCTCAGCAATCCTGTCGCAGCACCCGCCGGCGATTCCACCGTCAAACCGTCGGCAGGGGAGCGACCGTCGGCTGGAGGTTCGGCATGGCCTCTGTGTGTCGAACCATCAGGGAAGAGCTGTCCAATTTCCCCGGGATCCGTTTCGATTCGCGAGAGGATCGCATGGATGTGATCCCCGTCTCGTACGGCATCTTCACGTCGCTTGAGAACAAATGCCGTCGCACTATCCACAAACGCCGGATTGCCGCCGTCGCCATTCTGCTTCCGTTCCCGCAGGACCGCCACTCGATGACGGATGTCACAGACCAGATCAACCGCCCCGACGACTGCTCGATCGAGTTCACCTCGGCGCAAACTCTGGGCCGCTACGGCACACGCCCGCAGTCCGGAATTCGCATCGGCGGAAATCGTGAAGCTCGGTCCCCCGACATTGAATTCCCGAGCCAGACGACTGGCGACAATCCCCCCCAGGTTGCCCATGACCCGGTTGGCCGACAGGGGGGGACTGACCGAGTCTTTCAACTCTGCCGTCCATTGCGTCAGTTCCTCATCCGACAGCTCAAGGTTGAGCGCCGTTGCCCAGTGCGAGGCCAGTTCCTCGATCGACCAGCGGAAGTGAAAATTCGTGGTATTGGGGTCGAGTTCGATCCCGACGAAAACTCCCGTGGCGTTGCCAAGCGCGATGGCGTCCGACGGACTGCGGTCAGCACGATCGGCAACGCTGTCAGCGTCCTTCAGGGCTGCTGCGGCGACCTTGAGCATCAACTGCTGCTGGGGCAGCATGTCCTGCATTTCCAGTGGCGGGATACGGAACTCGCCCATGGGCAGTTCTACGGACGTCACCGCTGCCGTACTTTCTTCCGCCGCACCGGCGAACTCGTTTCGGAACCAGTCCGAGTGAGTGACGCCCCAATCTCGGATATCGGAAGGAGATTTCGCTCTCTCTGAGGCGTCGTCCGAAGCGAGTGAATCCGATCTATTACTCTGCGTTGCAGGGAGACCCCCGGTTGCGAGGAGACCCCGGGAACTGGCCACCCCGACGATGGCAATGTCGAGATCCTGCGCCGGCGATAGCGAGCGGTCTGCCGTGGAGTTGGGTCGCTGTGCCGGAGACGCGGGAACGGGTACCCGCGTCATCATGTTGGAATGATGCGGTCCGCAATACTCTTCAATCAGCACATGCGCGTTAATTCCGCCAAAGCCAAAGGCATTGATCGTGGCACGACGAGGGGTGATGCCGGTGGTAGCCCCCACAGTACCACGGACGTCCGCTGTTCGCCGTGGCCAGGGTTCGGCACGACTCAGCACACGGAACGGGCTGCCGGACCGGGCCAGTCCTGCCGCAGGCTGCTGAAAATTGGCCGTCGGTGGGAGCGTCTCGTGACGGAAAGCGTACAGAACTTTCATCAGCCCGGCGGCACCGGCCCCCGTCAACAGGTGACCAACGTTCGATTTGACGCCCCCGATAACGCACTGACCGGGGGACGAGGTCTCGTCGGCCCACAACTGATGCAGACTGTCGATCTCCACCCCATCACCGACCGGCGTCCCCGTCGCGTGGCACTCGATCAAATCGACGTCGCTCGGACGCCAGCCTGCCTGCTCGTAGGCGGACCGCATCGCACGGAGTTGGCCCTCGGAGTGAGGTGCGAGCAGGTTCGCGCCGCGATCGTTCGACAGACCGATCCCGGCGATCACACCGTAAATGTGGTCCCCTGCGGAAACCGCATCCGTGAGGCGTTTCAGGACAAAGACCCCCGCCCCTTCTCCCACGACGAGACCATCGGCGGCAGAGCTGAGCGGAGCGCATCGCCCGCCACGAGAGAGGGCTTTCAACTGCGCGAAACCCATCTGCGTGTATTGGCAATCGGGTCGCGACATCCCTCCGGCAAGCATGGCATCGGCACGACCCGCCAGCAGTTCCTCACAGGCAAATTTCAACGCATAAAGCGACGACGCACAGGCGGCATCCAGCGTATACGCGGGACCTCCCAGCCCCAAACCTTCCGCAATCAACACGGCAGGCAGACTCGCCGCCAGACGGTTCAACGGATGCCAGTTCCCCGCAGCGACGAGTTCCGCCGCCCCCCGCTTCAACTCATTTTTCCGCCCGTCCGGAACGGCTGCGGCCTCAACGATTCGTTCGAACAGAGTTCGCCCCAGCACATCCCGGCAGAGCGCCGAGGTCGATTCCGTGGGAAGAACAATGTTCCCCAGAATCACGCCGACCCGTGAGCGTTCCGTGCCACCCATCTCGCGTGCATCTCTAAAAGCAGCGCGGGCGGCGTGAAGGCCCAGATGAAACAGGGGGTCGAGTTGACGGAGCAACGCTGGATCGAGTCGCAGTCCCTCGGGATCAAACTGAAAGCCTTCGACGAAGCAGCCCCAGTCAGAGTAAACGCGATCCGGCTTCGGCCCCTCTTTGTCGACCGCTTTGGCCGGGTCGAGGAACCAGCGATCCGGGGGGACGGACCGCCCCGTATCGACCCCGTCAGCGATGTTCTGCCAGAACTTGTCGAGGTTCGAGCCCCCCGGAAATACCCCGCCAACACCGACAATTGCGATACGTTCAGAACGGTCTGTCGGCGGCATAACGTAGGAGACTTCAGTTTGAGCAATTTTCACAAGGTAGGCAAACCAGCATGATAATCGGACCAACCACCGCAAGCCACGGGTTTCGACCAGTTTTCACAGCCGCCACGGGTAAAGTCCCTGCGGCAGTCCGAAATCCAGCTACGACAGCAGGTTCCAGATGAAGGGATCATTCAGCCCCTTGGCGATATGCTTCGATCGACTGAAATCATGGCTGGCCGTGTGATCATGCGGGACCGAAACGATAAAGGCTCCGGCGGCCGCGGCGGCCCGGGAACCGGTCCCCGAATCTTCCAGCACCAGCATATTTTCGGGTCGGACACCGAGCAGTTCCGCCGCCTTGAGATAGATCTCGGGATTCGGCTTTCCGTGAGTCACGCTTTCCGCCGTCAATTTCACGGGGAAACGGTGTCCGAGCTCGAATCGCTCGAAGATGTCGTCCAGATAATCCCGGGGCGAGGACGTCGCCACTCCCTTGGGAAGCTTTCGGGATTCAATCAGATTCAATAAGTCGTACAGGCCGGGCATCGGCCGGAGGTGTTCGTTCAGCATTTCGTGAAAGATCACACGAGATTCCGCCAGCAGATCCGCCGGTTCTTCGTTGAGCTTCATGTAATCTCGAAACGCCGTTAGCGACTCCAGCGGACGCAGACCGAGCATCGCATCCATCGCTCCTTTGGACATTCTCAGTCCGCGACGTTGCAGCAGAACATCGGCAGAAACGTAGAAGACATCTTCCGTATTAAACATCAACCCATCCAGGTCGAAACAAACGGCCTGAATCTGGGGAATCGTCTCAGTCATAGCGTTCTTGAAGTTCCAGCAAAGTACTCTCGGCCGACCCTGGCCAGCAGGGGGCAAGCTCATTTCAAAAGCAGAATCCGCCTGCAAGCCATGTCGCTCATGCCAGGCACGTCGCAACGAGGGCTCGCGCGTGAGTTCAGAAGCACACTGACTTGTTCAGCCGGTCCCGATGGATCGGCCGTTAAATCAGGATGAGGACTCTGAGCACGAAGTTTAGTTGGGTGACCTGTGAACGTCCACGATTCAAGGCGCACGCACGGCCGCCAACCCCTGCGTCAGCGCCGACTGGTAAATCCAGACATCACCCCCAAACGCAACCAGTCGAAATCCCCGTTGAATCTGGGCCCGTCCCTCTTCCACACTGGTCACCAGCACAGCGGGGACCTTTCGGTTCCGCTCGCAGGCAGCCAGGACCCGGTCGATGGCATCGAGGATGCGGGGATGCTGCATCTGCCCCGGCAATCCCAGGGAATTCGCCAGATCGTAGAGTCCGATCCACAGGCAATCGAGTTCGGGAACGGCGGCAATTTCATCAAGGTTATTCAGACCCGCAGCAGTTTCGATCTGGGCGATGATCAGCACTTCGGCGTTGGCGGAACGAACCACTTCCGCAATCGAATCATTCTTGTAGTCATCATGAGCAATCGAAAATGCCGCACCTCGGCGCCCAATCGGGGGGTACTTCGCTGACTGCACGAGCAACCGAGCCTCCTCTGCCGATTCGACCATTGGAGCCATCACTCCCATCGCTCCCATGTCCAATACCCGCGAAACGAAGTGATACTGCGTCGTTGGGATGCGAACGATGGGAACCAGCTTCGGTTTCGGCGTCGTGGCAATCAGCATGCGGATGGACTCAATATCCCATCCCGTGTGTTCCATGTCATAGACAGCGAACTCGGCCCCGGCATTAGCGGCAATCCGACCAATGCCGGTCGTATTGAACTCAAACATCATCGTCCCAACCGAGACACCGCCCGTTGCCACGCACTTCTTGACCGGATTCGCCAGCATCTGCGTTCCTTTATAGGGGAGACAGAATCATCACTCAGGGGAAGGGATGAAAAGGGAATTATCCTACCCGCTTCGTCACGGATTCGCACAACCGGAACAAACGAATTGCGAGAGCGGATTGCTGGCATCGCTTCAGCCTCCGCTCACGGTCTGCTCCTGAAACTCAGTGGGACCGTCCCCGCCCACGATTTCGACTCCGGTAGGCGATGCCGCACCAGATCAATGCGATCACGCAGGTCCCTTTCAGCAGCAGGAGCGGCCAGGGACGCCACCACGCGCCCGTAAAGATTTCGAAGATGTCAGAAATGCCAAACAGCAGGAACCAGAGTGCGGCCACACGTCCCAGGTGCTGATTTCGACTCGGTCCCCGACTGCGAAAGAAAAGAGCAGCGCCGATCGGGATCCAGAACGCAGCTTCCAAACCATTGAAGAGAGAAAGCGGGTCCATCCGGGAGCTCCACGTAGCGCGATTCAGTAAAACAACGACGACCTTCTTCTGAACTTTCTTGAGCGGAAACCTGCGAAAGCATGATCCGCACTCCATTGCTCACGTTCATCCAAGTGTCAACTCGAGCATAACGCTGGAAGATCCGAATCACCTCTGTCACTATCACAGCCGCCCTGTCAGCATGGCGATGAGTATGATCAGACCGATGAACGCGTCTATAAAGCGGGAGTAATTTGTGAGCAGGCTACGTCTGAGAATCGGGCCCGTCGTTCAGAATGCCGAAGACGTACGACTTCGAGTTGAACGCGAACTTCCCGATCATGCCGGACTTCGAAGTCTGGCGGCAGGCGTCGCCACGGCGGCACGTGACGCAGAACATGTCGCTCAGCAATTAAGGCGTCCTTTTGGAGTACACCGACTTCCCGCCGCGTTCCTGGCAATCGCGTTACTGCTGCTGATCGTCTGGATTTATATCGAGTTCTTTCGCACGACCACTCTCAAAATCGCACTCCCCGATCGGGACTTTCAGGCACTGAAATCCCGCATGCAGCAGGATGATCGAATCCGGTTTACCGAGGAGGTCGTACCGGGATCGCGAGAAGCCGTCCAGAAAGTTTCTGCTGGTGAGGTCGATCTGGGATTCATTCAGGGGGGCGTCGAAATTCCCGCAGACCTTCCCCGGTTCCAAACGAGTAACCCGGAGCTGGTTCTATGGTTTGTGCGTCGATCAATTCCGGACTTCGGAGCCATCAAGCGAGTTCTCACGTCCGTCGAAGGAGCGGGCAGTCATACGGTCGCAAAAGATTTTCTTCGTGCCTGGCGACTCGACTCACAAATTGAGTTTGTCCATGACTGGAAATTGCTTTCGGGCGATGAAGCGTCCCCGCTGTCCGAGGACATCGATGCGGTGTTCGTCGTCAAAGACCCCGCCGATCCGCAGGCCCTGACAGCGGCAGAGCGACTCTCAGAAGCGGGGTTTGTGCTCGCATCGCCCGACCTGGGGGCCCGCGTCGCTCAATT
>NZ_DASWWZ010000028.1:0-13550 GCF_036405755.1 Schlesneria sp. | reverse complement strand
GCTGGTCCGTATTCGCGGACCAGCCACGCTGGATTCTGTGGTCGATCCGACCAATTCATGGTGCATACCAGTGCCTGCTGGTGCGCTGCGGCGAATCAGGCAGTTCGCCACGCGATTCGATTAAGCGGGCCGGGCATATTTCCTGTCGGCCGGTGTTCTTTCCATGAGCATGTCGATCAGCTTTTCGCTGTTGATGTCTGCCGCCTGTGCGGCGTAGTTGGGGGCGATTCGATGCCGCAGAGCTCCCTGGGCCACTGCCTGCACGTCGCCGATTGTCGCGTGGTAGCGACCGTAGAGGATGGCTCGCGCTTTTGCACAGGTGACGAGCGTCAGGACTCCGCGCGGGCCGGCTCCCCAGTTCACCCATTTGTTGACGAAGTCGGGGGCCTCTTCCGTGCCCGGACGAGACGCGCGCACCAGAGCATGAGCGTAACCCAGCACCTGATCACTGACGGGGACACGCTGGACCAGTCGCTGATAACCGACGATGTCTTCACCGGAGAGGACTCCCTCAATCTTTCCCATATGCCCTGTGGTGACGCGTCGCGCCACTTCCCACTCGTCTGCGGCCGAGGGATATGCGACGCGAATGTGCAGCAGGAATCGGTCCAGTTGCGCTTCGGGCAAGGGATAGGTCCCTTCCTGTTCAAGCGGGTTCTGCGTTGCCAGCACAAAGAACGGATCGGGCAACTGATGGATCTGGCCCCCCGCTGACACTTGTCGTTCCTGCATCGCTTCCAGCATCGCGGCCTGAGTCTTGGGTGGAGTACGGTTAATCTCGTCCGCCAGAATCATGTTGGCGAAGAGCGGACCTGGCAGAAACTTGTATTCGCGATTGTGCGTTTCCAGATTTTCCTGGATGACATCGGTGCCGGTCACGTCACTGGGCATCAGGTCGGGGGTGAACTGGATCCGCTTGAACGTTAAGTGCAGGGCCTGTGCTAGTGAGCTGATGAGCAGCGTTTTGGCCAGACCGGGGACTCCTTCAAGCAGGGCGTGCCCGCGTGCGAAGATGGCGATCAGGACCTGTTCAATGACGTCGCTTTGGCCAACGATGACTTTTGCGAGTTCATCGCGCAGCGTGTTGTAGGCTCCTTCGCATTTCTGTACTGCCGCGACGTCGTCCGCAGGAATGGAATCGGTGGTCATGTGATAAGTCTTACTGGTGAAATTGTTCTTAGTGATGATCGGGCTTTTGAACGGCAACGGGAAGGGGCGACCGTTCAATCCACACTCTGCAGATAGTTTTTCAGGCGTTCTTCATAAGCTCGCGGCGGTTTCTGCCCCGTACCCGCGCGAAGCGACTTACGTAGCTCAGGAGGTAACCTTGCGAACCAGGCTGCTTCCTTCGATTGCTTTCCTTCGATCTTATCCTCGGTCTCACGAGCCTTGTCCGAGGGTTTCGAGGTGGCACTGGTCCCTTCGGGTTCGCGCTGAATCGGTCCGTCTTTGACACCTTGATTCGTGGTACTGGTTCCCTCGTTCTTTGAAAGCTTCGATGATTCGGAGTGTTCGCTCGACTGAGCTTCTCCCTGATCGCCGTCAGTGACTTTTCCGGATTCCGACTGTTGTCCATCAGCCTGCTGAGACAATTTGGGCATCTGCTGTCCGAGTGCCTTCCGGGCCGCTCGCTGAGCTTTGGCACCCGCCATCATGTCTGCGGTTAACTGGGGGGACTGCGGGACAAAACCCGTCCCCAGATCGTTAGGTTTGCCGGAAGAGGCTTTTCCCGGTTTGGCGATCGCTGACTGCCCCGCCTCGGAGGGGGAAACCGCAGGACCTTCGGTGCCTTGCTCGGCTTGGGCGGAAGGGGGCGAGGGACCGGCATCCGCCACGTCCGGTGCTGTGGAATCCTTGGAATCCGTCGGGGGCTGAGGGAGAAGTCCGTCGAGCGGATCCTCCGAGGCGGCATCCTCGGTTGGCAACATCGAGGCCAGCTCAAGAGCTTCGCGAAGCGGAAGGTTGGCAACTTCCTTCTGTCCGCTCAGCTCAACGGCTCCCTGACCCGTTGCTCGTTGCGAGTCGGCGAATTGTTGCTTGGCCTCATTTAAGGATTGTGCCGCCGCTCGTTGCTGTTCGGTAGAAGCTTCTTCCATTGCTTCGGCCATTCGCTCCAGTTCTGCAGATTGTTCGGCGATGGTGTCGGCGGCCAACTGCTGGCCTTGTGCCAGGCTGGCCACCGTCTCGGCGATGGCCTGGTCTCGTCGAATCTCCTGCTCTCGAGCACCCAGGTTGGCAGAGGCTTGCTCCAAGGCCATTTCCGCGTCCGCTTCTGCTTCGCTGACTTGCGTGGAGGATTCCGTTGCGTGTGAACCGCGACGAGCCGCCTGGGCAGCAACATCGATCGAGTCGGCCGCTGCCGGGTCCGCTGCCGCGACTTCCTCCGCCATCGCTTCGTGTTGATCCGCCAGTTCCGCGAGTCGTTTTTCACGTTCCCTTGTCGCCGCATCGACGGCTGCGACAAGGTGACGGAGCGCCTCTTGCAGCTTCGCTTCGGCAGTCGCCTGGAGCGCACCTGCTTCACGGGGAGCGACGACCAGGGCTCGTTCAGCGCTTGCGGTGGCTTCCACCGCTGGATGTACGGCCGAGGCTGAGACTTGCGAGGCCTGGCTGGCAAATGCTTGCGCCTGTTTGGTCGTTGCTGCGGCGTCGGCTTGCGCCTGTAAGTCACTGGGATGAGTCGGCGGCTGCTGGACTGTTGTCTGCGCCTCGGATTGCGCGATCACCAACGCGGCTCGCAGTGCCTCGGCGGCTTTCGCTTGAGACATCATCGCGCCCGAGGGATTGGACTCGAGGATTTGTCGTGCCGCCTGCGCAGCTCCCTGGTGAGCATCGTCTAATGATTGAATCAGGCTTCCGGATGTGGATTCCGACAGGTCGGGCACAAGGGTCGTAAATTTTCGGGCAGTGTCCAAGGCCATCAAAGCAGACTCGGCCGCTTCTTCCTCTTTGATTGTCGCTTTCAGTTCCGTGGTCGCTCCGGCCTGGGCGGCTAATGCCATTTCCGTGGCTGCCTGCTGGGCCTCAATTCCGCTGGCAATCTGATGGACGAGTTGAAGAGCGAGAGCGGCAGCCGGTTTTCCAGACGCGGTTGCCTGTTGCTGAATTGCGGTGTTCAGTTCGTTTCTCGCCGCGTCGAGTTTTGCCAGATCGCCGCTCGAGGGCAGATCATCGAGAGCGCGGTCTACAGCCGCCCGAGCAGTGGCAATCTGCTCTGCCTGCTCGGATGTTTTTTGAGCCAGTTCCTGGGCCGTCGTCACGACGAGTTTGCGAGCGAGTTTTGCTGCGTCGGCCAGATTCTGTGACGCCTTGCGTGCCGACTCGGCCGCGATCTCCGCGGCGGATGCGGGCTCACCGGCTGTCTGGTCCGCAATCGATTGCAGCTTTTGTGAAGAGTCCTTTGCATCGGCCGCGCCCGCCAGAATGTGTTGCGAAGCCTCTGCTGCGATCTGAGCAAGCGCTTTGGCCGTTTTTTCCGCGATGGCGTGTACATCGTCCTGACGCGCAGCCAGGTGCCGAGCCTGTTCTGCTGTTTCGCTGGCAGTGGCTGAGCCGGGTTCTGCGAGAGCATCCACTTCGACGGCGATCTGCCGCTCTTCGGAGGCTGCTCGTTCGAGAACTTCCGCAGCGCGCGCCAGTTCACCGATTTTAACAGCCGATTCGCGTCGTTCTGTGTCAGCGATGGCCGAATCCACGGTGGCGAGTGCCCGGTCCAGAGTGTGGGCGACATCTGTGAGCGACTTCGCTGCTTCCTGCGAATCCGTCTCCGATGTTGCTGCTTCGAGGGCTGTCATTGCAGCCGAGGCCGATTGCTTCGCTCGCGTGAGTGATTGCAGGACATTGGCAGGGAGATCAGGGTTCTCCAGAGCCGCCTCGGTGGCCTGAATGATCTCGGTGAGTTGCGCCGCAGTGGCCTGAGTCTGTTCGCCCGCATCAGTTCGTACAGACGGTTGTCTGAGTTTTGCCGCGTTCAATGCGGCTTTGGCTTCGTGAAGTCGTTTGATGCTTTCTGCCAGTTCCTCGGCTGATCGGTCGGGGGAACTCTGTTTCGCCTGTTCCCGGAGCGTCAGTTCCAGTGCCGCCAGATTCCCGAGGACCTGGCCTTGTGACGAGATGGCCGTTTCGAGTCGGCCGTCGAGCAGACTGGCTGCGGCATCGAGCGCCGCGGCTTCTGCCAGTTGCAGAAGTGCTTCCCCCTTCGGAATTTTGGGAATGACCTCCGCCAGTCCGGCGATGTCTCGTTGTAACAGGGCCTGTTGTTCAACGAAATCCGGGGGAGGTGGTTGCTGATCGTCGAACAATTTTGTTTCGTCTCGAAGCTGTTTTTGTCGTTCCATCAGACCACGTACTCGGTCAATGTTCGCCAGGAATTCCGAACCGAGTCCCTCCTGGGTTTGTTCGACGACGCGCAATAGTTCCTGCAATCCCTTAATGACTTGACCCTGCTCATCTGTTGCTTCTGAATGTTGCACCGACTGCAGGTGGCGTCCGGCGGAATCGAGATGGGGGCCGACTTCGGTGACGTTCAGGATCCTCAGGGCATCGGCGGCCGTGGAGGAAAGGGACCCGCTCCAGGTCTTCATATCGACAAGAGTGTCGATCAGATGCAGGTAGAGTTCTTTGACGTCGCGCTGATCTTCAATGGCGCGCAGTGTGAGAATCTCGTGCAGAGACTGGGCTTCAGTCCGGACTGCCCGGGTATTCTTCTGTACCGTCGATTGCTGATGGATGAGATTTCGAACCTGTTCGACCAGTTCCACAATTTTGAGCCGCTTTAACAGATTCTGTCGCTGAACAGCCAGTTGACGAACCACGGTCCGAATCTGCTGGCGGGCATCGACGAAGAGGGCCTCACGCTTTTCTCCAGGAAGTCGCTGGGCTTCGGCGAGTAAGTCAACGACGTTCGTCATTTCCATCTCAACCAGATGGTTGAGGTTCTGACGCATCAACTTAATGTCGCGATAAATTTCCTGGTCAGACAGACCATTCTCATCGAGCTGACGCAGTTGCACATCAAGGACGTTCGCCAGCAGTTCACGCGTCAGGGTTCGCGCACGCTGCTGGTCTTCCTGCTTGCGGAGGAGCGCTTCGTTCTCAAGAACCTGTCCCCTCGACGAGGCAGCGCTGCACACGAACAGACCGGTGACGAGGAGAATCCGTGACCAGAGAGAATGCTTCATCGGTGGTTGCTCTCCCGTCGAATGAACTGGTCCATAAAGATCGTCGAGCTATTTTTTCTCATCACTGATCCCCAGTTCGCGCTGCAGGATTTCCTCGAGCTGTTTCGCAGATTTTCGATCTTCTTCGCCGGTCTGTGTCAGGATACCGCTCAAGTCCGTCACGCTGAACTGGACCGGCTCCGTTTCCGCCGATTGGCCGGGAAGGGCCCCCCGCCAGTCGCTGACTCGCAGCGAGACTTTGACGTCATCTCCCTTGACCAGTTCATACGCAGAAAGGGGAATGCGGACCTGATCTCGCAGATTGTGTTGCGGTTGGTCCTGGTCTTCGATCCGTTTGAGGGGCAGGTCATGCTTCGACGATTCCCCTCTGGCACGCGAAATTTGAATGCTGGCTGTGACGGTGGCAATACCAAAGTCGTCGACGGCGACGTAGTCGAGTGTCGGCTGTGCCGAAGGAAGGACGTGCCGCGTCACGGCAGTTGCGGCAATTCGGGGTGGACGATCCGACTTCAGTCGAATCTGGCCTGCAACAGGGCTTTCGAGAGACAGACCATCGTAGTCTGTCACCTGGATTTCATACTTGAGTGAGTCGCGAATGTTCTCAAAGGGAGTGTTTGGCGGCAATGACCAACTCACCCGGCCCGAGGGAATGTTTCCGGTAGCAACCAGATCGTACGTGGTGTCGCCTGTCGTCAGTCGAGCCGAACGGAGTTTCTTGTTCAGGCAGACCAGTTTCAGTCGAGCCTGAGATCCGTCCAGCACCGCGATCTGCCGCGAACTTCCTTCCATGTCATCCTGTTTGAGTGTTGCGGAGGCATAGGTCGGGGGGGCCACATTCCATGTCACATCAACAAGTGGCAGGGGGATGATGGTGAATTCGCCAGGGTCAGAAGTCGCGTCACCGATTTCAATACGCATCCGTAGAGACTCGGTCAGGTACGAGAGTTCTCCCTGGAAGTCGCCCGGCATGTTGGGAACAGGACGTAGCTCGATGCGATTGACCGCGTCATTCCGCAGCCCCTGCAGCGTCGCATATCCGACTGTCGGAACGGCCCCCTCGCAGCGGGCTCTGACAACGATGGGAACACCAAAGGGAATCTGTTGCTGGTGAGTCTTGCCGCGATAAAACACGGGGACGTCTTCCCCATTTACCGAGAGGGATTGAATCTGTGTTCGCGTGGGATAGCGTGCATCACCCAGCAGCAACCTGTTCCAGAATGCCGAGGTATGTTGAGGGACGGCCAGAATGGTTCCCGCCACCAGCAGGACTACTGCCCCCAGTTCGACCAGTCGCCGTGGGAGCTTCTGGTAGGAAAATCCCTCGAGCACATTCAGCGAGCGACTGAATTCGGCCACGTAATCGACCACAGCGCTTGTCAGTCGTGTCGAACCCCACGAACGGGATTGGGGCTGATCAAACTGCAAAGCGGCGACCAGATCGTTGTCGATGTGATGTTGCTGCTCGACGATCAGAGCGACCTCTTCCAGCGACTCACGATGAGAGAGCAGCGGCACCCATTTTTTTACCCCCCACCCGATGGCCACCAGAATCCCGATCAGGATGACGAACCGTGACTGGGCCGAGAATCGAAAGAGCCAGTCGCCTGCGAAAATGAACCAGATCAGCAGCAGGGTGAATGTCAGCAGACGACAGGCGGCCTGGGATTGGCGCACGAGACTTCGTTTCCGCCGGAGCAGATTCAGCTGCGATCGAAGATGGGGGAGCTTCGTTTGCATGATCAGGCCAGATTCACCAGTTTGCGCACCAGCCATTCCGCCAGCAGGAGTACAAGGACCAGCCCAAACGTGAACCAGTTGGTCCACAGCGGGATGATCTCCAGACTGATCTCTTTCTGACGGACAGGGTGGTAGTCTTCGATGAATCGATCGACATCTCTCAGGTCGTAGTCTTTCCCACCGGTTTCTGCTGCGAGATTTTTCTGAAGCAGGGCATTTCGGATCGGGCTTTGTCGTTCAATTGACTGATTCGCCACGTCGAAGTTGATCTCGGTGATGTCACCTGTGACGGGATCGGTGACGCGCACGCGGTATTCTCCCGTACTGGTGACGGGAAGTCGCGTCTCAAAGATACCGGGCCGAAGCGGGGGAATTCCCACGATCTGCGTTCGATTCCCCTCGGCGTCCTCTTGAGGCTGGATCCACTCTGTACACAATCGCCGTTCCGGAATCTCTTTTTCGTCGAGGGGGCGGAACTCTTTGTCGTAAGCCTCGACGGTGATCCTGACCTGTTCCTCAGGACGATATTGTTTCTTGTCCGTTCTGACGACAAACCGCTTGTGACTGCCGAGTGCGTGGCCGAGGCCCAGTCTGTGAATCAATTGGCCCCAGAACTGGCGGTAGAATTCCTCGCCCCGTAACCGCCGAAGTCGCCACATCTCATTGAAGGCGATATAGACGACTTCGCCCCGGCCGTACTGGCGAATAGCGATCAGGGGTTGAGGAGTCCGTGCGTCGCTGCACTTGTCCAGCGGGTGTTCGGCAAGAACTTGCGTTCCGCGCGCCTCGACTCGTCGCACCGGCTGATACCAGGGAAGTTTGCCGAGGTTGTTCCAACCCTTCAGGGGATCATCACTGGACGTGCCCATGCGCATGAAGTCGAACTGCCCCGCAATCGGGGTGAGGTTGAGGTGAAATTCCTGGTTGTCCCGCCGCCTGAGATCGCCATCGACGACAACGGGCAGCATGTCCGCCAAAGCGGTTTCAGCCAGTTGGCCCGGTCCAAACCGGGGCCCTGCGATGACAACCAGCCCACCGCCGAACTGGCTGACAAATTCCCGTGTCATTTCACAGAATCGTTCGCTTAAGGTGGACGCCGGCATATCTCCGAGGAAGATCACGTCGTTCTCGAAGAACTGACTGCGGGGAAGGGTGAGGTTTGGAAGGAACAGTTCATTCGTTTCCCGGACCACGGGATCGGCCGATCTGAGGAATGTCCGAAAGCCGCGGGTGCCGACCAGTTTGTCACGGTGAAAGATTTCTTTGACAAAGCGCCACTCCCACGTTGGTTCATACTCCACGAACATCAGCCGCAGAAAGTCGTCAATGATGCTGACTTCACGCGTGGCTCGATTGTTTTCGGTGACGACTTCCCCTTCGACGGGGTCGACTTCCGCCGTGACGACGTACCGTCCCGTCACATCTGGAGTGAAAGGAAATTCGAGCTGAGTCATTCCTTCCGCAAGGGTCAGTTGGCGTTCGCCAATCGGGATCCGGTGCTGTTCGCTTTCCGTCGCTTCTCCGGCTTGATGAGCATAAACCTGAACGGAGACCGGAGTGTTCTCGAGTTCACGCTGTCTTACTGTCACAATGATGGTCGATGATTCGGACTTCTTAATTGTCTGAGGAACGATCAGGTCGAGACTGAGATCGACCGCGGTGACCGGACCGACGCCGACGGTAAAGATCGGAACCCCTAGTTTCTTTGCGGCCTCCAGTGGTGAAGTTCCCGAGTTTTGTCCGAAGTCACTGACGACGACGACTGCCGAGACATTGTCGGAGGCATGTTGTCGTGCCAGTTCCTCGAAGGCGTCTCCCAAGGGGGTCGTACGACCTGTTGTCTGCCAGTCCGCAAAACGGCTGGGCTGCGAGGTTGTTTCGTCAAAGCTCAGGATCCGAACCCCGTCTGTTTCGCCAAAGCTGAAGAAGCGGAGGCGATACGAATCAGACAATCGATCAATCAGATTGTGATCCGCTTTGTGCAGCCAGGCACGGGTGTAGTCAGCTCGTGAGAGGCGGTCGCTGCCAGATTGGGAAGGGTGCTGCGATCGGTAGCCCTTGAGATCGACTGCGGTCGCCAGGCTCGAACGCTCGGCTTCGGGAAGCTCGTCCGCGATCGACATGCTGTCACTGCCATCCAGCAGAAACCATAGGACCGGCTTGGGGAGACTGACCAGAGCCAGTTCCAGCGTAGGGTCTGCGACGATCAGCAGAACCAGCGAGAGAATCAGTGATCGGAGGACCGCGAGTCCCAGACGGGCAGGCCGCTTTGCGTGGGGCTGCCACTGCAAGTAGAACCAGAACGTGAAGACAGACAGGCCGAGACATCCCAGCACCACCAGACCGGGCCAGGGATGAGCCCAGGCAGAGCCGAAAGAAATCCGAATCGACTCGATGGTCGAGATTTCACTGTAGCCCAGTCTTCTGCCAACAAATGCTGTCCAGTTCATGAGGAAACCACCTGCCCCCGAAGTTTCAGCGAGGGCCCGGCTACAATGAACATCTCCCACAACAGACAGGCCAGTACGGACCAGCCGAACCCTTTCCACAGGTTTCTTCCCCGACTGCTTCCCCCTTCCAGCCGAATCGGATCATTGGCCGTGAGGACGCGAATCTCGTACTGATCAAGTTGTTCCATTAAGGTCGCAGCAGGTAATGCGGTCAGATTGGATTCACTTTCGGCCCCGTTCACGGCAATGGGAATCTCGTCCACCAGTCTCGCTGCAGAAGTATCTCCACGGGCGCCTTGTTCGGATTGGACAAGATAGGTCCCTGCTCGGACCGGGCGACGGATCGTGACACCTGATACGCTCGGATTGATGGCTTCGACGTACAGGGCTTCCCGGATTCCGGACGGCCTTATGACCCAATAGCCAAGCTCGTCACTTCTCTCGACGGGAATGGTGATCTTCTGCCCGGCCAGATAATTTCGACGTGAAAGCGTCTCTTCCATCAATTGACTGCACGTCCGATGGAAGAAGTACATCGCCCCGGAACTTTTGAGCAGATTCCACTTTGAAGTGACGCCGCTGGTGAACAGGAGCAGTCGGCCAGCACCAATGCGGCGCTCAACGAGGTAGGGCATCCCCTCGCCGTCGAAAGCCGCCAGCACTCGAGGCTGGCTCCGTTTCGCCAGTTCCGCGGGGCTCAATGTCCGATCGACTAACGGAAGAGGGGAACGCCAGTTCCACCACGATGGTTCCCAGCGACGGTATGTTCTTTCAGCTTCTTCGACGACTGCGGAGTTATCCGCGCGGGACGAGGGGCGTGCTTCGTACGCTTCCAGAAACTGCTGACGTTCGGTCAATCGTCGGGTGTCGGCCTCCAGCAGATCGCTCAACAAATCCGGCGACATCGTCGCCTGAACCGCTTTGAAGAAGGGTGTCGCATCGAACAGGGCTGACAGAGTCTGGGGATCTTCTCCTTCCACCAGAAAAAAGTCGTGCTGCATCGTCTCGAAGGCGAGGTAGAACGGCCGAATTTGTTGGGATGATTCTTCTGGAGTCATCCCGATGGGACTCGCAGCAAGCGGGACAGGAAGGATTCCCTGGCCTGATCGCCAGGCCCGTTCAGTCCATGCAGACGGATCGAAATGGGCTCCCGCCAGTACAACCAGTGGCCCACCCTGCTGGACATAGTCATGCAGCAGCGAGATTGTGGACTCATCTGGTTTCTCGACGCCCCCAATGATGACGAGTCGAGCTGTTTCGAGTATTTCCTGCGTGATCTGATCTCCCCGCAGATGAATGGTCTCGATGAGCCGTCGTTGTAACTTGTCGACGCTGGAGCGAGGGGCCAGCAGATGTCGCAAGGCATACGTCTCACCAATCCGGTTCTGCTCCAGGTTTTCATCGTCACCGAATTGATCAACGAAGACGACCGGCAGTGATGAGACGACAGGTACCACGATCTGTTGTCGGTTGTCTTCCGCCAGTTGATCCATCGACAAGTGTTCGGGCCGGGCGATGACGGTTGCAACAGTCCAGTCGGGCTTCAGGGGATCGGGGGTAGTCTCAAACTGGTGAATGAATTCGATCTCCCGTTCCTGTCCGGGAGACACTTCGAGTATCTGGCTGGCAACTTCAAGTCCATCGATCAGCAGTCTGACCTGGACTCGAAACGGCGGGTCCTCGCTTTCCCGGGTTGAACTGGTCTCTACGCGACTGGCATTCAGGCGGGCTAGCAGCCGACAGGGGACTTCGGCACTTGTGAGGCCGTCTTCGACATGCAGACCCGAGATCCAGACATTCCGCGCGGGGGAAGTTGCGACCTGGACAATCTGCATGCCAGTGAGCTGCTGCATCAACTCGGGAGCGACGGTCGCCTGCCAACCCGTCTCCTGCAGGTCGGTGAACAGGACGACTCGCTTGGCGGGGGGATCCGCCGTCTGCTGAGTTGCCTGGACGGCGAGTTCCAGCCCTGACCGGATGCTTCCTTCAGTATCGACCAGCGGGATTCGGTCGAGTGCACGTCTTGCGTCTTCTTTGTTTCGGTAACCTTCCAGTGTGTAGGGGGTCTCTGAACCTGCTAAGGGGATGACGGAGATCCGGCTTTCCAGCGGAAGTGAATTGATGAACTCGCTCGCTTTGCTTTTGGCGCGATCGAGCAGACGGGTGCCGAGTGATTCAACGCCCATACTTCGACTATTGTCCACAACGAGGATCGCGTGCAGGGGCATCCTGCTGCTGAAGCGAGACTCACCCGAAGTGAGATTTCGCTGAGACAGTCCAAACAACTGAAACCCCGAAATCAGCACGCCGAAGAGTAATCCCGCTGTGACAATTCTGCTTCGTTTCCCCTCAGTCGATGTGGCCCAGTGGATGGCCAGTCCGAAGGTGGTCACCAAAGTTGCCACCAGCAGAGCGTTTTGCCAGGCCTGGCCAGATGATGCTCCCTTGAAGTAAGGACGTGCCAGCATCAGTCCGAACAGAGCGATGGTCAGAATCCGTAGTGCCAGCAGAAGGACATCGCGCAGATGAAGCTTTTTGCGAGTCCGTTCAAGAGCGTCTCGCAAGAAGTCCATTGCGGCCCAGTTCACCGTCTTGAATCGTCGTCGATTCAGCAGATGAATCAGCACAGGACCCGCTGCCGCGGCAATTCCTGCGAGAGCATATGGACTGGCGTCAAAACTTAGCATGAATCTTCTTTGAGGTTGATCGCATCTTCCGCAATGGCCACCTTACTAACCCGGTCGAAGAAGTCGGGATCCCAGCACGGGTGCACGCGTCATCGAATCAAGCCGGTCATCAGTTGCGGGCTTCCTTCCCCAGATGATCGCCCAGTCCTTCAATCTTACCTTCCTGCAGGATCGGGAGATACCGGTTGGGGATGGCGAGAATGAAACAGCCCACAGCCGTTCCGTATAATTGACCAGGCTTGCCGTGGACCCAGCGTGTGTCGCGCCACGAACCGTCTTCGGACGGATTTTCGGGTTTGCGAACCTGAGATTTGACCAGGTGATCTCTCAGAATGGGATAGTTCGTTTCCCAACGGGTTCCCCCCGTCTGGTACAGAGCCTGGCCTACGTAGTAGAGGGTATAGGCGTCGAATGGAACTTCCCCGTTCCCTTTGACCGGAGAAAGCCGAGCGATCTCTCTGGTCATGTAATCGAAGTTCTTGGGAATGCGCCAGTCGTCGTACTGGCCGAATTCCTGCAGGCAGACCACGCCACATGCGGACATCGCGATCGTGGCCCGATTCCCGTCGTAGGTGAATGTTCCGCCCCCTTCCAGGGCCATCTCCTCCAAGCCACGGGCACCGTTATCCGCCTTGTAGTAGCCGCGAACACTTTGAATCGCCAGCTTGATGACATCGTTCCGAACTTCGAATCCGCTGTCGACGGCACTGCGCAGCGCCTTGGCCTGCATCACAGACAGACTCAGATCGTGCCCGTGCGCCTGTCGCTTCGCCCGGTAGTCCCAACTTCCGTCGTCACACTGTGTATTTGCAATCAGCTTCAGGGCTCGTTCGAGCGTCTTTCCGATTTGTGGATCGTCGGTCATTCCGTAGGCCTGGCCCAGCACGAATGCGGCAAGGCCGTGGTTGTAAAGATCCCGTTGCGCGTCCGCGATATTCAGCAGGCCAGAGGGTTTGGCATTCTTAACGACAAATTTCAGTGCTCGATCGACATTATCACCGTATTTGCCTCGTCCAGGCATATGTCCCGCTGACAGAAACGCCAGGGCTCCCAGTCCGACCAACCCCAGATCGTTCGATTCCCAATTTCCCTGAGGTCCCTGTGTTTTCGCCAGCCAGGCAAGTCCGCGATCCAGCGCCAGTTCGGATTCGGGGGTTACTTCCCATTCATTCTGACCCAGAACTGGAACCGCCAGCGCCGCCCAGAGTACAGGCGCGATGAGAAGGCTGCGGAATACGATGGTAAGTCTACTCATGGTGACGTTTAAAGATCGGGGTGGGAATGTTGCATCGAACGTGGCGTGCTTTGGGGTGTATTCTACGCATGATGCGCGTGTCGTTGCGGACCAGTTTTTTACCACGTTCCAGGATCCCTGACGAGCAGGGAGGGGTTATACGGTGCCGAAACCCGCTACAGCGCGCGGATCTGGCAAGCGAGTCACGGCTGTGGTGTGGTCCGAGTTGGTCTTTCGCAATTGGACTCGGTCGCTTCAATCA
>NZ_DASWWZ010000027.1:0-7610 GCF_036405755.1 Schlesneria sp. | reverse complement strand
ACCAGCGATCGTCAGACTGAGTGCGACGTGCCAGCTCAGTCGATTTGAAAAGAGCGACAAGAGGATGAGGCCGGCTGCAACAACCGTGAAAGAGGTCCGAATGGGAATCCCGAAATTCAAGAGGATCGCCGTAATTGCGACTGCAAGTCCGACGACTGTCATCAAGGGGTTGGAAAGCGTTGTGAGAGGATCGACGGATGTTCGTTCCGACGCCTGCTGATCCGCCCGTCGTAGATCATGCCTTAGACTGAAAGCGATCGCGCCCAGTCCGAGTCCGTACAGGGCTCCGAAAGTGAACTCCATCATCTTCCACCATTCCCAGCCAAAATAGGGCTTTGGCAGGGTCTGTCCCAACGCGATGAAGAGGCTTCCGAATCCGAATCCCGCAGCGCCGGCGACGAGGCCACCCAGGGCAAATGCGGTGGAGACCTTCTCGCGGTGGAGTCCCCACAGGTAGACCAGCAGACTGAAGGCTCCGAGCGTGATGGCAACCCAGGCTTCTTCGCGAGGTTTCTCCAACGGGTTCGAAAAGTAGAGGTACTTTGGCTTGTCGATCAGTTCACGGCAGAGCAACGTCACCCCGACCATGATCAGCAGTCCCAGGGCAAGCTCCCACCAGCGGTATTTCGGATGCATGAATCCCAAGCCGACCAGCACACCTCCCGAGATGCCCCACATGGCACCTTTGAGAGTCAGGCCAGACAGCCCCCACAGCACCGTGCCGGGATCGCGCAGGAAACCGATTGTCTGCCCGTAGGTTTCTTGCCCACCCAGTCCAATTCCAACGGTTCCAATTGCCGCGACAATCCCCAGAGAACTCTTCCAACCGAGAAGGAGGGCCAGACTGAGCATCACGATCACTCCCGGGATCAATGCTCCGATGGGGCCGCCGCCGATGGTTCCCCGCAGTCCCCAGCCTAAGGACATCGCAATCACAGGGAGGAGTAGAAACAAGGCAAGTGAGTCGGTCGTCGATTGAGGCAGACCGTCCTGCGATGGAGGTATGGTGTTCTCAGTCGATGTCGATGTGCCGCCGGTCGAAGTCGAAAGGGACGTCAAGATGGCGATTCCGGTTCTGGATCGAAAATCGGGCCCGTAAAGGAGCCCGACTCTATCCCTCCACCAGATCCCAATCAAGACTGCATGCGAGACCTGTTAAGGAGTCGAACGAGTTGGCGTATCCCCTCAATAAAAAAAGCGGATGCCGGGAATCAGTTCCTCCTGGCATCCGCAATCTTCAGCGAGACAGCTTACGTTTCCGAGCGAGTCAGCTTCTGGAATCGAGCGAGCAGATCTTTGGTCACGGGGCCTGGTTCACCCGATCCGATCTTGCGACCGTCGAGGCCGACCACAGCCACCACTTCGGCGGCTGTCCCCGTCAGAAACATTTCGTCAGCGATGTACAGGTCGTGTCGGGTGAGGGATGTTTCGCGAACTTCGTATCCCGCTTCGACGGCGAGCTCCATCACCGCGTTACGCGTGATCCCTTCGAGGATCCCGGCGTCCAGACCGGGTGTCAGGAGCACTCGATTCTTGACGATGAAGATGTTGTCGCCGGTGCATTCGGCAACTTCACCTTTGTGGTTCAGCATCAGGGCTTCGACCATGCCCGCATCCGTTCCTTCGATGCGTGCCAGGATGTTGTTCAAGTAGTTCAACGACTTGATACGCGAGCTCAGTGCGCCAGGGTGATTGCGAATCGTGCTGGCGGTGACCAGTTGCATCCCCTTCGTGTACGTTTCGGGGGGATAGAGCGAGATCGTGTCGGCGATGATGATCACCTGAGGGTTGCTGGTTTTTCGAATATCCAGTCCCAGACTTCCCGCTCCGCGCGTCACAACCAGCCGCACATAGCCATCGTCGATGTTGTTGGCTTTCACGGTTTGTTCGACGGCCGCTTTCATGTCCGCTGGGGACAGGGGGATGACCAGCCGAATGGCCTTGGCACTCTCGTACAGGCGGTCAATGTGCTGCTGGTGCAGGAAGACGCGACCACTGTAAACGCGGATCCCTTCGAAGACACCGTCCCCGTACAGGAGTGCGTGATCGAACACACTTACTTTGGCATCGGCTTCGTCGACGAGTTTGTTGCCGAGAAAAATTTTTAGAGCCATCAGCCGCGGTTCCGGTAAAAGAAGCCCGTCCTCATAACGAGTCGGGCTTTACTCATGTTCATGAAAATCAGGGTAGCAAGAACGGCACGCGGATGTTCAGGCCGCGTCGCTCAGGGACTCAATTCGTCCTTCGCACAACCTGACTGTGCGATGCGCTTCAGCCGCGATGGATTTATCGTGAGTCACCATCATAATAGTCAGCTGTTCCCTCTCATTCAATCGGGACATCAGGTCGATAATCTCGCGGCCCGTTTTTGCGTCGAGGTTCCCGGTCGGTTCATCGGCGAGCAGAATTTCGGGCTGAGCCACCAGGGCGCGGGCGATGGCCGCACGCTGCATCTCGCCACCAGACAGTTCAGACGGTTTGTGAGCCAGACGATGGCCCAGGCCGACGCGGTCGATCATCGATTTCGCACGATCCTGGAATTCACGGCGGCGAGTCCAGTAGTTCCAGATCGAGTGTCGGATCATCAGGGGGGCCAGCACATTTTCCATCAGGCTGAGTTCCGGCAGCAGATGATAGAACTGGAAGACAAACCCGAACACGCGGTTACGCAGTTCATCCCGAGTCCGGGCCGGCAGGTCATCGATCCGCTGACCGTCGAGCTGGACTTCGCCGATATCGGGCGTGTCGAGCAGGCCGATCAGGTGCATCAGCGTGCTTTTTCCCGAACCCGACTGGCCGATGATCGACAGGAACTCACCCTTTCGAACGGAGATATCGACACCGTGCAGAACGGGAACGCTCTGTTCTCCCTTTCGGTAAGACTTCTGGACGGCCAACGCAGCGACATGAGGCATGGGCATGTCAATGGACTCCGATGTCGTAGCATTCAGCGAAGGAGAGATGAGAGCTGGCATGGCTTCCGTTCCGTGAAAACGATGTTGTTATGTGTTTGCTGCCGTCCGGGCCAGTCGTGTTGACGCAGAACCGGTTCCCTCTGTCTGTCGTCGTTAATTTGTTCCGAAGGCCGTATCAGGTTGACGATCACAGTCCGGGTCATTCATACCTGAGTGCCTGCACTGGTCGCAATCGGGCGGCCCGGCGTGCTGGCAGTACACTCGACAGAACGGCAATCGTCACGGCTCCGAAGGCGACCCAGCAAACGGTGAACGGGTCAACGTAGGTGGGAATATCCTTGAAGTAGTAGATCTGTTCGGGAAAGACTTCGCGTCCCGTCAAGAAGGAGATGACCTTCTCGATCTCATTGATGTAATGAACGAACAACAAGCCGACCACCACTCCGGCACCGGCACCGACCATCCCCAGCAGCAGGCCATAAGTCAGGAAGATCGACATCACGCCAGAAGAACTGGCCCCCAGTGCTTTCAGGATTCCGATGTCACGCGTCTTTTCCACCACGATCATGAAGAAGATGGCCAGGATTCCGAACCCCGCGACGGTAATGATCAGGAACAGCAGGATGTTCAGAATCGACGATTCCACATCGACCGCCGCCAGCAGCGGCCCCTGTCGTTGTTCCCATGTATTCACGTTGAAAAACTCGGGACTGAAGTTCGCTTTCAGAATTTCCAGTACTTTGGGAGCGTCGCGATAGTCCTTCAGCTTAATCTGGAGTGAGGTAAACGCCCTTGTTTGAGTACCATCTTCGTTCTGTCGCAGCATCCCCCGGACTTCCTGCAGCTCTTCCAGGTTGCAGTACACAAGATTCGAATCGTATTCGCTCATCTTGGTCTTAAACGTATCGACGACCGTCGCGATGAAGTACTTCGGAGCGGGGGTCCCGGCCGAGTAGGTCGTGATCCGCACGTCATCGCCCGGCTGAATCATGTTGTACGTTTTGGGCTCTTTTGTTTCCGGATCGATTCCGAGATAAGTCGCCAGTCCGACGCCGACGTAGAGTCGACCTTTCTGCGGCTGGCCAAGCGTATCCTCTTCGACGGTAGGTTCTTTATCCAGAGCGAAAGGATCCTCGGACGAGGGTTCGTCCATCTCACGCTGTGCCCGCATCTGCGAACTCAGTCGTTTCATCTGACGGTAGTACTCGGCGTTCGCTTCCCGGCGCTTCATTGCGGCGGGAGTCAGTTCCCAGCCCAGCGGTTCGTCTTTCGATCGCTCTGCAGGAATCTCTTTGTCGTTCTCGACCTGGGCCTGGTAACTCTGAAGATACTCAGCCAGGGGGCTCACTTCCGACTTGCTCTCGGGCTCAATCCCGACCAGATTGACCGGGTGAGGTACGTAGTCTCCCAGCGATTTGTAGCTGAGGATGGCGTGCACTTCGACGGTCGCCGTGACACCCGAAATGTACTTACCGACCAGCTCACGAACCCGCTGCTTATACCCTTCGGGATCGAATTCGCCGTTCATGCTGCGCGTTTCGATGATGACGTCGGACAGGATCCCCTGGATCCGATTCCGCATCTCACTGCCGAACCCGGCCATGACTGAATTGACCACGATCATCGTCGCCACCCCCAGGGTGACGCTGATGATGCTCGCCAGAGCGATGTAACGAGTCCGAAGGTATCGTTGGCAGAGAATCAGTTTGTACATTGCCAGTCCTTTGGCGTAGTCAGTTGGGATTCAGGCGTTTCGGCTATTGTTCGGGCTTGAGCAATGGGAAGAAGATCACGTCACGGATGCTGTTGGTGTTCGTCAGCAGCATGATCAGGCGGTCGATACCAATTCCCATTCCCCCTGCTGGCGGCATGCCAACCTTCAGGGCGCGAACAAAGTCGTGGTCCATCTTAGCCATTGAATCTTCTTCGGAAAGTCCGGCGAGCTGTGTCCGGAACAGTTCTTCCTGAAGCCGAGGGTCGTTCAGTTCGGTGTAGGCGTTGGCTACTTCCATGCCGTCCACGAACATCTCGAACCGTTCTGCGATCGTCGGATCGTTGCGCTTCCGCTTGGTCAGGGGGCACATCGAGGCCGGATAGTCGATGACGAAAACGGGTCCGATCAGTTTGTCTTCGACGGTTGCTTCAAACACGTCGTTGACGATGACGTCAGGATGGCGGCCTTCGGTGGGGATATGCAGCTTCTTCGCCACGGCAGCAACCGCTGCAGCGTCGTGCATGTCGCAGCCAGCGTGTTCACGGAACAGATCGCCGTAGCGGGCACGCTGGTAAGGTGGCGTGAAGTCGATGGTCTTCTCGCCCCAAGGGACGACAGCCGATCCATTGGCGGCGATCGCGGCCTGCGAAATCAATTTTTCGGCAAGGTCCATCATCGAGTTGTAGTCGCCATAGGCCTGGTACAACTCGATCATGGTGAATTCGGGGTTGTGAGTGCTGTCGACACCTTCGTTTCGGAAGACGCGGCCAATCTCATAAACGCGTTCAATACCGCCAACCATCAGCCGCTTGAGGTGCAGTTCAAGGGCAATCCGCAGGAAGAGCGGAATGTCGAGGGCATTGTGGTGCGTGATAAAGGGGCGTGCAGCCGCTCCACCGGCGATCGAATGCAGGACGGGAGTTTCGACTTCGAAGAAGGTTTCGCCGCGCAGCGTCTGACGGATCGAATCGATGATCCGCAGCCGCTTGAACATCCGATCCAGAACGCCTTCCGAGTAGATCAGGTCGACGTAGCGCTGTCGCAGCAGTTGTTCTTTGTCTTGAAGTCCGTGGAACTTTTCCGGTGGCTGAGCGAGCGACTTGCACAGGATCACAAGCTGGGTCACAAAGATTGTCTTCTCGCCCGTATTCGTCAGGCGCAGTCGTCCTTCGACTCCGATCAGATCGCCCAGGTCCAGGCAGTCCAGCAAGGCCCACGTCTCCGGGGACGAGTCTTTCTGGGACAGCATCAATTGGATGCGGCCTGAGTAATCCTGGACGTGCAGAAAGTTCAGTTTGCCCGTCTTTGGCCACTTCATGATTCGGCCAGCAACGCGCACAGTCGCTCCGTCAATGCCACCTTCGGTGGGACATTGTTCCCGCGCTTGCTCAATCGTGATATGACCGTCGAAACGCTGGCCCCACGGATCAAGGCCTAAAGCCTCGATCTTCGCGAGCTTTTCCAATCGAGCGGCTTCCAAACGGTCGGGCGTCTCGGACATCGAGCAAACTTCTCTATGAAAATGAGAAACAGCGAAAATGAGAAACAGCGGGGTCTAGGAAGGGTCGAACTATGCGGGAATCGGCAAAAAACGTCAATGGCAGCTCAAAACCTGCCGGAAATTGCTCTTGCAGTCCGCGACCGGTCTGAGTGTCCGCAGGGGACATCCCGATTGCAATTGGAGGGCGTATTCCTCCCCCAATTTAAATTGGATGCGGACGGAAACCCCTCACGGACTGGAGTGTTTTTCAACCATGCCGAGGACAATCATCCTCTTGCAGAATTCGTCCTCTCATACTCTAATCAATTTAGCAATGTTAGCGATTCTGTCCGGGTGCAAGACAGCGAATTGTCCCGCAGCGGGAGCACAGGACAGACAGCGCCGGGAACCTGATTGTTCGCAACTTTTAATTCGGTCGTCGGATCAGACCAGTCGCGTCGTGAAACCCCAGTCATTCACATCGGTGGATAAGGTCGATTCTCGTTGGAAAACGACAACTTTCAATCCAGAGCCTGCGCGGATCAGTTGAAGGCCCTCTCCGAGCCGATTCGGTTGAGGATCATCGATGTTTTGCGCCATGGTGAAATGACTGTCGGGGATATCGCGGAATTTCTGGAAGTCGAACTGGTGACGGTTTCGCACCATCTCAAGATCCTCAAACACGCGGGGTTGCTTGAGGTGGAACGTGACGGTCGATTTATGGTTTACCGACTCCGGAAAGACTTGCTTCAGAAGGTCGCTCAGAGTCGAAAAGAGTTTCTGAACCTGGGGTGCTGTCGAATCGAAGTTCCTCCCGTGAAGAATGACAAGTCGTAATGCGTCGCAGAGTCTGGGGGTCTCGTGCCCGGATGGCGATGGGAAGAGATCTTTTCACTTCCCATCAGCACTCACCGGTCAGCCGCGCCTCGTGATTCGACATCGACTTTGGGGCACCGTCAAAACCGGGGCTTATTCTGCACCCAGTCGTAGTTCTGCAACGACAGGAAGATGGTCTGACGGAAATCGGCCTTCCTTCTGGTCATCAAGAATTCGGGTCCGCAATGTTTTCACCGATTCCGTGGTGAAGACAAAATCGATTCGCTGTCCCGGCACGATCGCCGTGAATCCGTTCCAGGTCGAGTCGGGGCCTTCCGGCTTTTGCGCGGAATGGGCGTACGTGTCCCGAAAGACTGAGCGGCCTTCGATTCCTGCCCCGGTTATGGTGCGGTACGGCTCGGAATCGGGAGTGGTATTAAAGTCCCCGGTCAGGATGACGGGATGGTCAGCGAACTTTGCCCGCACGTATTTCACAATTAAGGCTGCGCTTTCCGCCCGGGCCTGGACCCCTCGATGATCAAAGTGGGTGTTCAGCACATAGAATTGCTTGCCCGACTGACGATCTTTCAGCTTGACCCAACTGGCGATTCGCGGGAGGGCAGCATCCCAGCCCTTGCTGCCAACTTCATCAGGAGTCGACGAAAGCCAGAATGTCGACTTCTCT
>NZ_DASWWZ010000026.1:0-5334 GCF_036405755.1 Schlesneria sp. | reverse complement strand
CAATTGTGCATGGCGAAATGCGAGCAGCCGCCCTGCTCATTGTGGGAACTGGAGCGGCTGCATGAAACCAGTAGGCCGATGGAATCAGGGGGTCGTGGATTGCCGTGATTTGATTTCAGGCGATTGCCAGAGCACTGCACGAGGACAGGGCACTGCATGACCGGGGACGGTCATACAGTGGCATGCCTGCCTTATTCGTAAGGAATCGCTAGTTGCGATTTCCGCGGCGGTTTGGTCCTTCGTCCCGGCCGGGGCGGAAGTCTCGACGAGGAGGCGTGCCGGGCATGGCCTGGACTCGTCTTCCTCGCAGGCGAACTCCCTGAACGGCGCCGAGAATCTGTTCTGCCGCCTCAGCAGCGACCTGAACGAAGCTGACGGTCTGGAGGATCTGGATGTTTCCGATGACGGTGCGCGGGACACCCGCCTCGTTGGCGATGCAGCCGACAAAGTCGCCCGGTGAGACCCCGGCGTTATCGCCGACATTGAATTTGATCCAGACGCCCGAATCGTCAACCCGAGAAGGAGGCCCGTCGTATTGGCCTCGACCGGTCGATTCACGTGGCCGGGTCATTCGCGGTGGACCATCGTCGCGGTCGCCTCTGGGGCCGCGCTGGTCTCGCTGATCGAACGGATGATCGCGGTGGGATCGACGGGGAGGACGCGGGTCGTCTTCAGCGATTCGTTCGGGGGCTCGGTTGCTTTCGCCCGCCAGCATGTGCATCAGGGCGGAAATGATTTCGCCGGGAGCGTGCCCTGCTTCGATCAGGTCTTCCAGCAGTTTGTCCTGCGGCTTGAACTCGCCCGACTGGATTGTGTTATGCAGGGACTCGACGAGTCGACTGGCGTGTTTCAGCTCAAGCTCTTCAAGTCGCGGGACTGAGACTCTGTTGATCTTCGCCTTGGTGAAACGAATGATCTGCTGCAACCGTCCGAATTCGCGGCCGCTGACCAGGCTGATGGCCTTGCCGCTTTTACCGGCGCGTCCCGTCCGGCCGATGCGGTGTACGTAGTCTTCGGCATCATGCGGCAGCTCGTAATTGAATACGATTTCAAGATCGTCCACATCCAGGCCGCGGGCTGCGACGTCGGTCGCAACGAGCAAGTCGATTTTACGTTCACGGAACCGCTTCATGGTTCGTTCACGCATCGGCTGGGTCATGTCGCCATGCAGTTTGTCGCAACTGTAACCGCGCGCCGTCAGCGCCTCGGTAAGCGTATCCACTTGGATCTTCGTAAATCCGAAGACGAGTCCGTAGCGCACATCGTGCAGGTCGAGCAGGCGACAGAGTACCTCGGTCTTGGATCGGTAGTCGACTTCGACGTAGGACTGTTCGATCGCCGGGACGCTCATCGCGGTTGCTTCGATCCGGACCGTAATCGGGTCCTTCGTAAAGCGTTCGATGATTTTGCGGATCGGAGGGGGCAGGGTTGCTGAGAAGAGGACGATCTGGCGCTCGCTGGGGATCGCTTCGAGGATCTTTTCGATGTCGTCGCGGAAGCCCATGTCGAGCATGCGATCGGCTTCGTCGAGGACGATCATCTTGACGCCACTCAGCTTCAGCGTGCCTTGCTTGATATGGTCGATCAGTCGGCCGGGTGTCCCGATGACGATCTGCGGGCCCGCTTTCAGTCCGCGAAACTGATGCTCGTAACTCTGACCGCCGAAGATCGGTAGTTCGCGGATGCCCTTTTTGAAGTGGGCGAGTTTCGAGATTTCTTCGGCAACCTGCGAGGCTAGTTCGCGAGTCGGGCACATCATCACGATCTGCACGTCACGATTGGTGGGGTCGGCCATTTCCACCGCCGGGATACCAAAGGCGGCGGTTTTACCGGAACCGGTTTGAGATTGGCCGATCACGTCCCGGCCGGTCAGAATCTGTGGGATCGCCTCAGCCTGAATCGGTGAGGCCTGTTCAAAACCCATTCGCTCGATGGATTTGAGAAGGTCGGGCGAGAGGCCCAGATCGGAGAAAAGTTTGTGTGTCATGCCGAAAACTATACCGAGATTTGCGTCTTCATCACAGCAAGCAAATTTGATCGCGCGGGTAGGGTGCGAATGTTCAAGCGATCCAAGTTTCCTGAGGCGTCGCCGATGGAAATTCCCGTCCCGATCAGCGGAGGAATTCCCCTTCCGTCCGAATGTGACGATTGAGCAATCTGAACCGGTCTCGCACCAGGCGGTGGGGGACTCGGCTGGTGGAGTTAAAGGGCTGGGGCGGTGAAGTCACACGCGATTGAATGAATTTGTTGAACGTCTGCAGGCCCGGAAAAAATTTGCCGAATTTGATCCTCGTGGCGAAAAGTTCCGTTGCGGAGGGGGCCATCTGCGGGAAGGGCTGCATCTCGCTGGTGGGGATTCGATGTGTCGCGGAATAGTGACAGTCTTTGGATGCGGGAGCGGCGTCAGTTGCACAAGTGACGATGAATGCGTTGGCAGCCTGTGGTCTCGACGGATATAGAAGCGGAGGTGATTGACAACGAACCTTGTTCAGTCCGTGTGGGGAGGTCTGTTCACCATCAATCAGCCGTCCGGTGGGGTTGTACGTCAGGGAGGGCTTTGGCGGCGTTGGTCAGGTTCTTGAAGTTTACGTTTGTTGACGCATCCGCTTTAACGGCAGGTGCTAAATCAATTGTACGTACGACGGCTCAATCAGACTGATCCCTTAAAAATTCCTGTTTGCCAAACTCCTCATTCCTGTTACGGTCTGTTACATTCAAAAACAATTTCCGATGTTACGGGTTGGTTGCCTCACCAAACTGGTTAGAATGAATCGGAACGTAGAGTCTTTTTTGCATCACAGGTTCTCTCGACTGGAATTTCAGACAGGGGCAAGCCTTCGACCAGGCGAGTCGAAACAGGGCCAGCACCGTCTGACTCGGGATCAGAAACGATCAAGATGAGTCCTTCAGATACGGTTACAAGTCGCTCTTCGTCGAAGGGCGTTTCTTCCTCAAGTGGGTCCCGTAATGGAGACCACCAATTTCTGGATGAGGAGAGCCGGGTCCCGGGTCAGGATACAAACTTGACGTATGTCGAGTCGCTGTATCTGGAGTACCTTGAGGACCCCTCTTCAGTTTCGGAAGATTGGCAGGACTACTTTCGACAGATCGTCGAGAGTCAGACCCGATCTGGAGGCGAGCTGCATGATCCGAGCCTGTTCCGTGCACCATCGGTGGGAACAGGTGTGGTCAGTCCGATTCAGCTTGACTACGCCATTCTGCAAGAGCGGGTTGAGCGACTGATTCGTAACTACCGAATCATGGGCCACTACGCTGCCGATATCGATCCCCTGGGTCAGCCACGACCGACCGTCGATGAGCTTGAACCCGCTGCCTGCGGTTTGACCGAAGCCGACATGGATCGTCAGGTATCGACCATGTCAGCGGGCGGACAGCACTTCCGAACCGTTCGCGAAGTGCATCAGTGGATGCGGAACACTTACTGTCGATCGATCGGTGTGCAGTTCATGCATATCGACGACATGCGGGTTCGTGAGTGGCTCCAGACCCGGATGGAAACGACCGAGAATCGGATCGAGCTGACGCTGCAGGAGCAGAAGCGAATCCTGAAGCGACTCAGTGACGCAGTTGTGTTTGAAGAGTTCATCCTGAACAAGTTCAAGGGTGCCAAAAGCTTTTCGCTCGAAGGAGCGGAAACGCTGATTCCTCTGCTGGAACTCGCCATCTATCAGGCGGCGGACCAGGGAGTCGAAGAGATTGTTCTGGGGATGGCCCACCGCGGTCGTCTGAACGTGCTGGCGAGCATTATGGGGAAAGCTCCCCGGGCGATTTTCCGCGAGTTCGCTGACCTTGATCCTGAATTGAATACGGGTCGTGGTGACGTCAAGTACCACCTCGGTTACAGCAACGACTGGCATTCCGGCGACGGCCGCAAGATGCACTTGTCGCTTTGCTTCAACCCCAGCCATCTGGAATTCGTCAACCCGGTCGCCATGGGCCGTGTTCGCGCGAAGCAGGATCGCAATGGCGACACCACTCGCGAAAAAGTGGTCTGCATGCTGATCCATGGGGACGCTGCTTTTGCCGGTGAAGGGATCATTCAGGAAACACTGAATATCAGCAATCTCGGTGCGACGGGAATCGGTGGTACGGTTCACGTCGTGGTGAACAACCAGATCGGATTCACCACGGGTCCTCATCAGGCTCGTTCGACACCTTATGCCACCGACGTGGCGAAGATGCTTCAGATTCCGATCTTCCACGTGAATGGGGAAGATCCGGAAGCGGTCGCTCAGGTGGTCCGACTGGCGATGGACTTCCGCCAGACGTTCCACAGTGACGTCGTAATCGATATGTACTGTTACCGCTTCCGTGGGCACAACGAGAATGACGAGCCGTCATTCACTCAGCCGCTGATGTACCGTCAGATCAAGGCACGGAAAAAGGTCGGACAGAACTATCTGGACAAGCTGATGAAGCTCGGCGGGATCACCGAGGAAGAAGCGAATCGTCTGCAGTTCGCTCATCGGCAGCAGCTTGAATCGGAACTGGAAGTTGCCAACGGTCCCAACTACGAACATCGCTGGGATATGCTGCAAGGGACCTGGCGCGGGTACCTCGGCGGTAACGAAGCGGGGATTCCCGAAGTCGACACCGGAGTTGATCCCGCCAAGCTCGCTCAACTTCTGGAGCAGATGTCGCAGCTTCCCGAAGGGTTCCAGCCGCATCCGAAGGTCCACAATCCGCAGAGTTCGCTGGCAATTTTGACGAAGCGACTGGCGATCGCCCAAGGCAAGTTGCCGCTCGACTGGGCCTCGGGTGAATCGCTTGCATTCGCGACGTTGAGCTTGGAAGGGCACCGGATCCGATTGCACGGACAAGACGTTGAACGCGGGACGTTCAGTCACCGCCACGCCGTGTTCCATGACTTTGAAACCGACCAGACCTATATGCCGCTGGCACACCTGTCGCCAGATCAGGCCCCGGTTGAAGTCGTGAATAGCTGTCTGTCAGAAGCAGGCGTTCTGGGCTACGAGTACGGTTACAGCCTCGATACACCCGACGGGTTGATCTGTTGGGAAGCTCAGTTCGGTGACTTCGTCAACGTGGCTCAAGTCATCATTGACCAGTTCATCGTCAGTGCTGAAGACAAGTGGAATCGACTCAGCGGTCTGGTCATGCTGCTTCCGCACGGGTTTGAGGGGAACGGGCCAGAGCATTCCAGTGCTCGTCTGGAGCGATTCCTGCAACTGGCTGCCGAAGACAATATTCAGATTGTCTATCCCACGACGCCAGCCCAGATTTTCCATGTGCTGCGTCGTCAGGTGCTGCGAAAGTGGCGTAAGCCGCTGATCGTGATGACGCCGAAGGAAT
>NZ_DASWWZ010000025.1:0-13860 GCF_036405755.1 Schlesneria sp. | reverse complement strand
CAGGACATATCCGCAGGAGACGGTCAGCAGCACCATGAGCGAGATACGTGGTTTGGCAATTTCCACGTAGTCTGCCAACCGCGACAGAAGCGGAGACGCGACGCTCACAGAGGCGGTCTTGGTGACATCAGGGCAAGCCGGAAGCGGGGTGACAGCGCTCATGTGGCAGCTCCCGCTACAGATTTCCCGAGGGGCTGGACCGTTGCCTGGCGGTCCTGATTGATCGGCTCTTTATTGCAAGGCTCACCACCGAGCGGCCGTAGTGAACGGCAGCAGATGACGGCCAGTACGCTAGTCATGAGAGTCAAAAGTCCAATTACCTTGTGCAACGAACAAATCACGATCTGTGGCAGCGAATCCTGCTGAGCAACGACTCCCCAGGCAGGAACACCATACCGGACGTACCAGGCTCCCAGACCGACCAACGACTGAAACAGCGTCAACACCACCATCGCAACAGCAAAGCGATTGAGGTACCGGGAATGCGTCCCGATTACAGACCAGATAAACATCCCTGTAGCCGCAAGAACAACCAGTGCGAACCACGGATGCACAAGCCAGCTCCACGCGAACGCTTCCCGCTCACGCAGGTGGCGCAGGAATCCACCCATGACATATTGTAGAACGAGACACCCCAACAGCAAGCTGGCTGCGACCGAGACCCTGCGGCTTTCTGTCGCACTATTCAACCGTTCCCGCTGATCCCAACCTTTGCTGGTGATCAGCACCAGTGTGGCCATCAGACTGAAAACGAGTGCAGCAAAGTCACCATGCAACAGTGCGAGCGTCTGCTCATCCATCAGCACTCGTGCGCCGCCGAGCATTCCCTGCGAAAAGACCGCCAAAAAGATCATGACCGCGACCATCCGTACTGACCGTCGCTGATCAAGAAGCCAGGCAGCCACGATCAGTGACAGACTTAACAGTCCAATCACCATTCCCGCCAACCGGTGGCCGTGCTCCACAAACTGGTCCCGGGCAGAACTCAACCACGGATAGGCCAGCATGTTATAACCGTCAGATGAGGGCCAGTCCGAAAACACCATCCCTGCCTTGAGCGTCGTCACGACCGCGCCGGTTGTCACCGGCAATAACAGAGTCAACGCAGCAATGAGCCACGCAAAGCGATGCAGCCAGTGGGATGGGGCGGGGGGATTCATCAGAGCGTTCGATTCGGTCAACGTAACTTCAGGTCTCAAGAAAACTGCAGAGGTTCCCATCTCTGGGTGTCCTCAGCGAATTATAAGGGGCATCACTCATGTCGCCGAACTTAATCTGCTGCCGGGTCGTTCCCGACCCTGTCGGTTAGTGATCTTCGAGGGCGATTCGCTGATCCAGCGGCACATAATCGGTTTGCATCAGGTAATCTTTATCGCCGCTGACGGGTGAACCGTACTCGTACGGGCCGTGATAGACGATAGGTGGAACATCGAAATTGCCGTGGCCCGGAGGCGAAGGTGCCGTCCATTCCAACCCGTTCGCATTCCAGGGATTCCGACCGCACTTAGGTCCAAAGTACATGCTGTAGAAGAAGTTCCCCAGCAGCAGAAACTGTGCGAACCCCATCAGAAACGCGGCTGCGGTCATGAACTGGTTCAAAGGGAGCAGGTGTTCCAGATATGGGAAGTGGTAGGGGTCTGCATAGCGACGGGGCATACCGGCAATCCCCAGCATGTGCATCGGATAGAACGTGCAGTTGAATCCGATAAACGTCAGCACGAAGTGGATTTTCCCCACGGTCTCGTTCATCAGTCGGCCGTACATTTTGGGAAACCAGAACGTAATACCACCAAACACGCCAAACAGCGTGGCCCCGAAAATCACGTAGTGGAAGTGGGCGACGATGAAATAGGTGTCGTGGATGTAGATGTCGACGGGCACAGCCGCCATGAAAATGCCGCTCAGACCGCCGATCACGAACATGGATACGAACGCGATGCAGTTCAGCATGACGGTATTGAACTGCACTCGTCCCCCCCAGATCGTCCCGATCCAGTTGAACGTCTTAATCGCAGAAGGAAGGGCAATCATGATGGTGCTGACCATGAACGTCATCCCAAGGGCCGGGTTCATCCCGCTGATGAACATGTGATGTCCCCACACGATGAACCCGAGTCCCGCGATCGCGGCCATCGAGTAAACCATCGGCTTGTAGCCGAAAATCGGCTTGCGGCACATGCATGACAGCATGTCCGAGACCATTCCCATCGCTGGAAGCAGCATGATGTAAACCGCAGGATGGGAATAGAACCAGAACAGGTGCTGCCACAAAAGCGTCTGGCCCCCACCCACTGTCGGAGGGGCATTGTTGACCACAATTCCGGACGGTACGAAGAAGCAGGTCCCCAACAGACGGTCCGAAACCATCATGAATCCTGCTGCAGTGAGCACGGGAAGTGCGAACGCCTGCAGAATTGCGGTAATGAACATCGACCAGATCGTCAGCGGCATGCGGAACAAGGTCAGCCCGGGAGCTCTCATATTGATAATGGTGGTCATGTAGTTGACCGAACCCATCATCGACGAGACCCCGACAAACGTCAGTCCCAGCAGCCAGAAGGTTTGTCCATTCCGTGATCCAGGAGCCGCTTCCGGCAGCAGAGACAGCAGCGGATAGGACGTCCAACCCGCAGCCGGGCCGCCACCTTCCATGAAGAAACTGACGCCGAAGAAGACAATTGCCGGCCACATGAACCAGTAACTCAGCATGTTCAGTGTCGGAAACGCCATGTCGTCCGCTCCGATCTGCAGCGGAATCAGGAAGTTTCCGAATGCCCCCGCCAGAACAGGGATGATCACCAGAAAGATCATCACTGTCGCGTGCATGGTGAAGAGCATCGTGTAAGCCTCAGGCGAGATTTGCCCCCCATCGGCACGGAACACCATATCCCCAAACAGCGGCATCCGCTCCCAGGGCCGGGCCAGTTGCCAGCGCACTCCCAGTGCAAGTGCTCCCCCCACCATCATCATCAACATGGTGGTGATCAGAAACTGCTTTCCGATCATTTTGTGGTCGGTGGAAAAGACGTACTTCGAAATGAAGCTTTGCTCGTGAGCGTGACCATGAGCGCCGTGGTCAACGTGATCTACATGGTCAAGAGTCGGATGAAGAGTGCTCATAATCGATCTGCTTTTTCGTTTAATTCAACTTTGAATTCTGAATCTGCCGTTTCCCAGTCAGACAAAACCTCTGACACCTCTTGGGAATTTTCGGCCCGACCCGTTCTCGTCGACTTGAGCCATTGAGGTCACCAGCAATCGTGACAACGTGGACTCAATTTCCAAACTCTATTCCGTGGGCTGTCGATATCCGTCATCAAATTGCCGGGCCGATGCTTCCTCTTTCCAAGCCTCAAAATCATCCTCGGACTGAGCGACCAGCACGGCCTTCATCTTGTAATGCCCCCAACCGCACAATTCTGCACACAACAGCTCGTAACTGCGTGGCGCCGTCGCGTCGAACCAGACAGGGATCATCTTTCCTGGCACTGCGTCCTGTTTGACGCGAAGTTCGGGAACGAAGAACGCATGCTGCACGTCGTCGGTCCGCAGGGTAATCGATACGAGCGCTCCTGTCGGGACATGGAGTTCGTTCACCGTATAGACGTCATCAGGTTGAGGTGTCGGCTTGAGCGTTTTTCCATTCGCCGGATACCGGATTCGCCATTCAAACTGGCGGGCCGTCACCTCAGCGACAGCGATCATCGGGCGTGATGCGGAGCTCATCTCTTTGGCAACTGCTTTCATGCGGTATTCGGCCCACACATCCAACTGGTAGAGGGCGATAAACAGCAGAATGGCCGAGGGAACGATCGTCCAGATCACTTCCAGGCTATGACTGCCATGCGAGAACCACACTTTTTCATCGGGTCGAATCGCAGCCCCTTTCCAAAGGGCGTAACCCAGCGCGGCAGAAGTTCCGACGAAGGTCACCGAGACGATGACCAGGATCAGGTAGAACAGGTCGTCGATCTTCCCACCTAACGTGGAGTAGGCCTTGTGGTCACCCGGAAACCACCACTGCATCGCGGGTGACATCCACGAGACGATGAAGATGATGACCGACGTCAGAGTAAAAAATACTGCCCAGAACTTACCCACGATAGTTGCCCTTCGTACGACCCAAGTCGTCTGCTCTGCTTCCGAAGCCGCGTGTGCGGCTCATTCCCGAGACACGCTCAGTGGATCAGAAGTCGCTTACAAATCAGTGCTCATCAAACTGTCAGGAAGGATTAGTGTCCCGGCTTCTCTTCGCTTTTCGCCACGTCATCCGTTTTATGCGCTGCGGGAGAAGACTGTCGCTGCTGATAGGGGAGACTCATGACGTAGTTCACCAGATCCCACAGTTCTTCATCTTTCAGCGCGGTTCCACCAAAGGCAGGCATCGGAGTTCCCTTAATCCCGGCATACATTCGCCGGAAAATGTCTAACGGTCGGCGTCCGCCACGGTATTGTCCCTGCAACAGGTTTCGTGGCTTCAGCGGGTTACCCCATTCGTCATGGAGACCACGGTTAGGATATTTGTCGTTGGAGCCAGGCATCGGCCAGAAGTCTTCCGTGGCGGCCCCGTCGCCCCGACCGGTCGGCCCGTGGCAGGTGTAGCACTTGGTTTTATCGGACATATACAGCAATCGGCCCCGTTCGCGGGATTCCGCGGTGTCTTCCACACGCTGGATCGATGGCAAGACCAGGCTGTCGGGTTCTTCCGCCCGCGACCATGCTTCGGCCAACAGACTGGCGGTCTCTTCGATCACCGCCTCGTACTCTTTTTCTTCTTCAAACTTCAGGAATTCGGCCCCGGCTGCTTTCTTTGCTTTTGCCAGACCCGCTGGTTTCACCGCGTTGGCACGTTCTGCAGGATCCTTTCGCATTTCCTGGTACGCCGCTTCCTCTTTATCAACCGTATCCCGGACAGAAGCGATGGAGTAGTCAGACGAAAGATCCGCGACCAGCCGTTTCTCAAATTCGCCTCGAGTGGCCAACCAGCGGACGTATTCAACCACCGCTTGCGTTTCCTTGTCTCCCAGCAGCAGAAAGGACGGCATGTAGGTGCCCGGAATTCCATAACGAACGATTCGATCGAGGTCGTCCTTTGTAATCTTTTCGCCTGGCTTTGTTCCGGTGAACTTGAACTGACCGTTTCTGTAGTCACGTGGTCGCGGGTTCAGAAACTTACCGGTCGGTCCTTCACCATCTCCCGTGACGCCGTGGCAGTGCATGCAATTCTTCATATACACAACGCGGCCAAGTCGGATCGCCTCGCCGTGGGCGATCACAAACTGGTCGCCAATGCTCGGAGTTGCCGCCCCTTTTGCCAACGTTAACTGGCCTGTCAGCGCGTCGTATCGACTGATCGCCACCTCTGCCGTCTTCGTCCCTGCCTGCGTACCGCTGAGCCACAAAAGTGGAGAGTCGCTTTTGACCTCTGCGGCTTCATCATCCAGCTTGACCACGACGGAATCGGATCCGATCGCGGTCACGACACCTTTTACTCCACCGTAATTGATCGGAAAGCGTTCCCACGCCACGATCTTATTCGGGGTGCCGAAGTTTTCACCGAGCGTCTTTTTCACCGCCCTGAATGCTTCCGGTACCAGATCCGTGGTGGTCTCACGGAACTTGAATTCGGCCTGCGGACCCGTGTCGCAGCCGGCATTCAAGAGTGTCAGGACGAAAAGCATCAACGCGGGAAGGCCCGAGTTTGCATGTTTTGACATTGTATTTGGAAAAATCTCGCGAAGCATTATCTGCACCGTCAGTGCTAAAACGTCGAACACAGCGATACACAAGGGCCCATGCATCCTGGGCTTATTTCACGAGCTGGGAAGGCGTCACTTTGAACGTCAACTCGTTGTCGTCACCCGGCTTGATGGTCACCACATGGGCCTTATCCAGCATCCCTCCAGCCTCATGCCAGATTTTGAATTCATGCTTGCCAGCAGGCAAATCCTTGATCTCAAAAGTCCCATCCTCTGCGCTGATCGCTGCATACGGATGATCTATCGGCAGGTGGTAGGCTCTCATCCACGCATGGATATCACACACGACCGAAATCGGTTCCTGCTCGGCCTGTTTGTAAACGAGCCGAGCCCCGACACTGTCATTGGGATTTACGATGGTGTTGAACGATGTCGTTTTCACACCGTTGGTATGGGTATTGTGAGCCACAGCATCGCTGTTGAGCACTTTCACCGTCTGTCCCACGCGCACAAGCATGGCATGCGGCTTAAAGATACAGTTCTTCTGATCGAACTCCACGGTGGCATCCAAGTCGACCTTGGGTACCCCTTTGGGAGCCTTACGCAGGTAGATGAAGACGTTTGCCAGGCCACCGTCTTTCACCAGTACCGACTCGTTGGGAGCTTCGACAGCAGCACAAACGGCAGCGTCCTTGACATCGCCACCTTTGGCATAGAGCGGAGGCAATGGGGTAAAGGGGCCGTCAAACACGATCTTGCCACGTAGGGTACCAGTTCCTCCCGCTGATTCGGTCGGACCGACCTCCGATTCGGGCGAATCGGCCTCTGCGGACACCGGAGCAGTCGTACCTGGCTTATAAACTACCGCAGGCTTGAAGTTTGCGCCCGACACCAGCGGGCCGCAACCTGCGTTTGCCAGCATCAATCCACCCATCATCATCATCGACAACGTGGCACCCGCAGGGCGACGGATCAATACAGCTGCAGATTTCCGTGAACAGTCCATCATCTTCATTCTCCACCTCCTGCAGTTGTTGATTCGGGAGCAGGTTGAGACTCAGCCTTCCCTTCGCGTTCCAGCAAGTGGTGGTAGTTGATCAACGCATCCCGCAACGAAATCGTCTGCTTCAACCCATCACCGCCAAACAATTCCGGCGACCGAGGCTTATCCCCCGGCTGCTGCGGCGGGTATGGGACGGGCATGGATGTGTAGGGGGTGATCCAGTTGGGCTTGTACAACCATAACATCATCCAGTCAGGACGCAATCGATCTGCCGCGAAGTCCAGATTGGGACCACGAATGTCCTTGGCGGGATCGGTAATTTTCACCTGGTTGCCACCAACAGAGTGGCACTTGATGCACAGGGGAACATTGAGCATTTTCCAAGACTCGGACAAATAATCATTCGTCTTGTCCGGGAAGCTGCTGTGGAACTCGGCATTCCGCTGGCTCAGGTACGCCGGTTCACGTTCAGCAATTAACTGATAGGGGTACGGCGTCCCGTCAACGGCTGCGAAGTAGTTCGCAAGCGACTGAGCCTCGTCATTGCTCATGTTGAACCGAGGCATCCGCAGAACGGTTGTGTGTCGGATCTTGCCCGGATTCTTCAGGAAATTGAACAACCACGGCGTCTGAACCTTTGTTCCTTCCTTATAAAGCGGCGGAGGCGACATCTGCCAGGCGAGTGCACGTTCATTCGCCTGGCGCGTTTCCAGCAACCGATCGACCAGCCACTCGGCGTATCGACCACCGCGAGCGGGCTCAATCGCGTCCAGATTTGCCGCAGGGAAAATGAACTTGTAGGTCGGCAGGAAGTCTTTCCCCGCGATCTTCAACGTTTCCCAAAGTTCAACCACATACTCCTGGTCTTCCGGATCATCCTCAGGATTTGGCGCACTCGCAACCAGCCCATGGAAATCGACGAGCGGAAGGGACTTCTTCTCGCCGTCGACCGTGACGGTCTTGGAACCGCCAGACAAGCCATTGCGCGGCGGTCGAAGCTGCATCAGCAACTGGACCGCTTCCGGGTACTCTGACGAAGTGTCTGAAGGAGTCAAGTTTTCCACATCGGCGCCATAGCGGAACTTGGGCATCTCCAACATATGACAGCCCGAGCAGTTGTACTGCTCGATCAACTGCTCTCCACGAATCTTCGCCCCAGCAGCCCCGCCAGGGTTGAACAGATACTCCGGCGCGGGTGGTTCTGCGATCAATCCAACGACAAATGTGGCAATCGCATCAATTTCTTCTTCGGACAGCGGGAATTTTGGCATCCGCAGGCGGTCATCATAGGATGACTTGGTTTCGATGGACTTGTAGTCGTAGCTGCGTGGCTGCCTCAATTTCTGCCACAGGAAACCAGGGCGGCCATGGTGAATCAGGCTTTCGTAATAGAATGCGGCAGAGAGCTCGCGATCAGCCTCTGCGGGGACCTTGAATTCACCTCGCTTTCCGCGCCCGATCCCCTCTTCGACGCGAGCAAGCATCGAACCATCGGGAATGATGTGCAGAATTTTTTCTTCACCGTTTCGCAGCACAGTCACCGTTGTTTCTGAACCAACCACCGTACGGCTGAGGCGGTCCTGAAGCTGCTGGGGATTGTGAATCGCGACGCCGTCAAAGTTGACGATAACGTCGTCAAGAATCAGCTTGTCACCAGCAGGACTCTGACCTGCCTTCGTGTTCGAGACACGGACACCCTCTGTTTTTTCGAGTTTCAGCCGCTGCGCCGTTTTCGCGGTAATGGCTTCGAACTCAACGCCGAGACTCGGGTTTCCGTGATGATGCAGGTACTCATGAATATGCTCGAAGGCAAGTCGCGAGCGATCCTTCTTGCCCCAATCCTGCAGAGCTGTTCCCACAGGACGGCCGTTCTCGAAATTCGGGATGTCATGACAGCCGTAGCAGCCGTACTTGGTAATCGTTTTTCGTCCCACGTACGCCAGTTTCCGCTGCTTCCATTCGTCTGCGGAGAACTCACCCTCATTTCCAACCAGTTCAATTTCGTCGGTCTTAATCTTTTCCACCGGAAGGGGGAACTTGCCAGTTTCCAGCAATTCCGTGATCTGAGTGCTTGTCAACATCTTCGAGAGCATCGACCGGATCAATGAATCCAGAGCGGCGTCATCAACTGCAGGCGCCTCATAGGTCGCGGTCGGTTTGAAGCTGGAGGGCTCGCCTTCCAGCTTTAAGAGAAACGCCGCAATGTCGGCGGCCGGATCAATTGTGCCGTCGGCCGTTGATTCCGCATCAAGGTAAAGATGGGGCATCTTCGTGCGGGGGTGATAGCGTTCGGGCTCACGAATCCACGTATAGAGCCAGTCGAAACCTGTCTTGCCTTCCTTCAACTTGCCATGGATTTTTGAAAGCTCGGGACCGAATGTGGCACCCACGCCAGGAACTTCTTCATGGACGTGGCAAACAGCGCATCCCTTGGTCGCGAAGAAATTCTTGCCTCTTTCAGCATCTGGCTTGTAGTCCGCGGCAGGCGAAAGCGTCTCGAAAGGTGCTGACTTTGACTGCAGGTAGTGTGCAACCGACGCAATTTCCACAGGAGTGAAGGTCTTGGCCATTTCATCATGCTGGTTATCCAGCTTGAAGAACTGAGGCATCCGAGTGGTGGGGCGGAATCGGCGAGGTTCTTCCGTCCAGTAGGCCACAAAACCTTCGTCGGACTTCGATGCTGAGTGCCGTAACGACGGTCCGACTTTCCGCATCTTGCCAGCAACCTGGAGAGGGTCATTTGCGATTCGTTCAGCTTCTTCGGGAGTCGACGGTTCCAGCCTCAAATCGGGGCCAACAATTCGGGTTCCATCAAATCCTGATATTTCATGGCAACCGAAGCAACCATAGGTCTTAACCAACTGGTAGCCCTTGAACACCTTCGGCGCTGATGCTCCGAATTTATCGTTGACCCCCAGTTCGGTGACGTTGATATGACACTTGATACAGCCCGACTCCTGGAACCGTTCAGGATACATGGGATGTTCCCAGTAGTGATTGTCAAACCACTTATGATCATGCTCCCATTTCGACATCACAGCCGGGTCATTCGGCGTGTGTGCGGCATTGGAAAATGACGTTCCGGATCCCTGACCTTCATGGCAGACCGTGCAGCCAAAACGGGGGAGGGGGTGAGGGCTTGACGAAGTCAGATACAGATCAAGCCTGGGGTGTGACGCGAACGGATGAGCGTACGTTCCGTCCTTGCCATCCCCATGCGGAAACGCCGGTTCCGTACCGGTATTCACCGAATCGATCATGGCGTGACACGTACGACACCGGTCGAAGCGAGCGACTTTGGACATTCCCCCCAGATCGATCTCAAGCTTCGGCATCCAATCCTGGGTAATCCGCTCACGCCCATTGAAGCCGTCAATGATCGGGAGTTGCATCAATTTCAACTTGAGGTTTTTAAGAGTGCCGTCGAAGCTCGTCGATTCCCCTTTCCAGTCAGACAGTTGAGGCTCGACCTTGTTCAGAGAAGCATCGATCAGAGTGATTTCTGACTCCGCTGCCTTCTTGGCAGCAACCGCTGCATCGCGCTGCGCCGTCAACGCGTTCACTGCCGCTTTGGCTTCGTTCGCTTCGTACGAGAGCTGGACGAATTCCGCTTCTCGTTTCTGCACATCGGCTTCGATTTCAGCGAACTTCTCTTCGAGCTTCTTTAAATCAGGGACGTTGTCGCGAACACCGAGGTTGTAATTGGCGCGGGCCACGTCTCGCTCGGCACGGCGGACCTTGAGGTCGCGCATATGAACGTCAAGTTTTTCCTTGGCATCCTTCGCCTGTTTCTCGAGAGGCTTGAGTTCCTGCTCGTGCCCCTTGATGGATTCCTCTGCTGCGGTCACACGTTCCGACAACGACTTGACATTCTCCTCAAACGCAGGATCGTTTTTGATCTTCTGCAAACGGGATTTTTCCCGCTCCGCCTGCAGGGAAAACGCCTTGCGCTGGAACGTACGCCATTCGTCGTTATAGTCCGCCCACATCATCCACAAGGTGACGGCAAAGAGAGCCGCGGCGCTTGCGAAAAACACCTTGTGCATTGTTTTCGGACTGCGGAGATAATCTTCGGTTGCCGGCATGATACCGAACCATCCTTATAGGTCGACTTGAACGGATAACGTCAAGCACGTAACTCGTGTCACACACCAATCCCGCAGCTGATTTGTTCAACACGCGTTGACGAATTGAACCTACCTTCCGGGATTATTCCCGATCACCGAAACTGCAGACCTAAATATTAAAAAACCACTCTGGAATGGCGACGATGTACTTCAAGTTAGCCGCCCACCGCAAAACCATCTTGATTGGCAATGACATCATCATCAGCATCAGGTTGGCAAGCACCATATAACGCAGGAAACCCATCCTGATATAAAACTTTCTGAAGACGGTGGCCGCCATCAGATTCGGCAGCACCAGCAGGTAGACCGCTACGGCCACCAGCCCCAGCCATTCCCGCAACAGGATATACCACGCCTGAACCCCGAACGTTGCATTGGTTGGCACCGTGGGCAACGGTTGCTTCAGCCACTTGATCCAGAAAAGTTCTGAAAGATTGATGTTGTTCAGCAATTCCAGCTTGTGAGTGTCCCAGTACTCATAGGGACTGAAGAAGTTCCAGTTCGGTCCCCGCAGGAACGTCCCCAACACGATCATGGCGACCCACAGCGGAAGGAATCCGAAGAGGAATGTCGAGACCGCAAATTTGCGCTCATTGAATGTGTAGTAGCCGTTCCCGAGCTTATTGAAGTCGATATACGGAACCGCCATCAGTCCGACCAGAATCAAGCTCGGCAGAACAACCCCCGCCATCCAGGGATCAAAGTAGACCAGCATCTCCTGCAGTCCGAGGAAGTACCACGGTGCTTTCGAGGGATTCGGTGTCTTGGCGGCCGAAGCGGGTTCTTCCAGCGGGGCCTGCAGGACAATCCCCCAGGCAATCAGCACCGCAGTCACGAGAACCATACAGATGAGTTCCGTGTAAACCAGATCGGGCCAAGTGAGTACTTTTTCGTTTTTTTCCTGTTCAATCAGTGGTCGACCGGCCGCTCGACGATCGTCGTTTTCAACGGACTTGCGAAAGTAGATCCAGGTGAAGAACGCCACGATGTAAAGCATCGCCACGATCGGCACGTTGTCCGGCTTACCGACAATCTGGCGGAAATCGTAGTCTGTAATGCTCATCGCCAGGAACAGCATCGACAGGTTCAGCAGGATCCATGCGGGTGTATCTTTAGTCCACCACCGTCGCAGCACGATCATCAGCACGTACAGCAACGTCGAACCCACGAAAAAGGCGACGGGGTTCGACGCTCGATTGATCGGCTCTTTCAGAATCTCAGGCATTTGCAGACTGAACTGCTGCGGTTGATTGGCGCCGGTAAGGTGAGTCACAGCCACCATCAGCAACAAAGCAGAATAGACGGCCCAGAACGTGGCAACCGGAATTTGCTGCCCCTTTCCCAGAAGCCCCCCCAGAGTGACTCGACAGTTGCCGTCTACGGCGAAGCTCCGTCGAGTCCAGTAGGCATTCATGAAAAACAGCAGCAGGTAGACCCATCCCAGGCCGTAGATGACGGAGGCGGTGAGATTAGGGTTGTGGGTTATGTTTTGCATAATTGTGATTGTCGTCTGCCACCCACTGAAGTGAGTGATTCAACGTTCTCTGGAAAAACGCGCCTCGTTCGAGCCTCATCCACACAAACCAGTCACCAGAATTCAATCGCCTTAGTGACTGATCAAAGAGGTTGACTGATCCCACCGTCTTTTCGAACTCGCCAGAAGTGAATCGCAATCAACAGTGAGACCACCAAAGGAATGGCCACACAATGCAGAATGTAGAACCGGTTCAGCGTTGCTTCCCCCACGAATCGACTTCCCAGCAACAGGAAGCGGGCGTCGCTGCCGTTGGTGATCAGGTCATACCCGCCAATGTTGAGCAATTGCGCCCCAGGACCTTCATACCCCAGGAAAGGAGTCGCACGCGCCATATTCGAACCGACGGTGATTGCCCAGATCGCAAGCTGATCCCAGGGCAGCAGATACCCCGTGAATGACAGCAGCAGGGTCAGCACCAGCAGCAGCACGCCAATCACCCAGTTGAATTCCCGCGGTGGCTTATAACTCCCGGTCAGGAAAACACGGTACATGTGCAACCAGACGGTGATCACCATCGAGTGTGCAGCCCAGCGGTGGACTTCTCGCATGATCCCCAGCGTCGTGACGTCCCGGAGGGCCAGGATATCGTTGAAAGCGTGTTCCAGCGTGGGACGGTAATAGAACATCAGCAGAACACCGGTGATCGCTTCCACCAGGAACAGGAAAAACGTAATCCCTCCCATACACCAGGTATATGAGAGGGCGATTCCCTGCTGCTTAATCGAAACCGGATGCAGATGCAGGAAGAAGTTGGTCAGCATCACCACGATTCGATTGCGGCGATCAACCGGGGCAGGGTGCCGAAAGATACTCTTCCAGATCTGCGAACCGCGAATATAGTCACCAACTGACATCAAACGATCCCCGACTGAATCCCTGAAATCGAAACCACCACAGACTTTTCAAACCAGGCCCGAGAGCTTGCGGTTTCACATTCTCAGACAACTTCAACGAAAGAGGTCGAGTCGGCCCACTGGCCCATTTCCTCCTGAAACTTGACACTCTTGTTCACTTCGAGCATCCCGTCTTCAGCGACTCGCAACCCCATCCGTTCCAGCGGACGAGGAGCAGGTCCTTCAAAGTTGATCCCCGTCATATAGAAGCCTGATCCGTGACAGGGGCACTTGAATTTCTGCTCACCGTCGAGCCAGTTCGGCGTGCATCCCAAGTGGGTACAGACTGACGCAAGGGCGAAAATCAGATTGCGGCCCTCGTACTGATCGGTGTGCACGATCCAGATACCGAACTGATCTTTCCACTTGTTCGAAACAGTATTCAGCGGATAGTCCGACAGGGGACCAACCTTGAATTTCGAAGGAGGTTCAACAAGCACGTTGGGAAACATGAATCGGGCCGTCCCCAGCGTGAGGATTCCTCCGACTCCAGTGACTGCAGCCCAGGCGGCAGCGAAGGGACTGAGTAACAATCCCCAGACGAGAATGCCCGCACCAATCAGGAGGGAACTTCCCGTCAGAAAACCAAGCACCAGAAAGA
>NZ_DASWWZ010000024.1:0-1856 GCF_036405755.1 Schlesneria sp. | reverse complement strand
CGTCTATAATGGATGAGTGACTTCAAGTTGCGGGTTTGGCGAGGGTTTACGATCAGGACAAGGGTTTGAGCACAAGTGGGTGCAAAGCCCTGCGAACCCACAGGAGGAGCCCAGCGGGGAGGGGAATTGCTCCGAGTCTCCCCGCTGGGCGATCCCGTTGCGGCAATTTCCCCGTTTCTGTTAGATTTTTAGCTTACTGATCCGTGAAGCCATGTGGTGACAAGTGCACAGCGAGTTGTGCCGGATTTGCGCGAGAAAACGATCCCATTCACGACGAGTGGCCGGGGATGGCCATCCGTGGAATTGAGTCGGTTAAGCGGGACAAGAGTCGGTTAGAGGGTACGGACGGCGTACCGAGAGGAACAGCGGATTCATGGCGAGACTTACGCAGAGCGACCTGAATGAACTCAATCAGTCTTTTGAACAAGATTCTGCCATCGATCTGCTTCGCTGGACAAAAGAGATCTTCGGAGATCGAGTCGCAGCACTCTCGGCCATGCAGCGCGCGGGAAGTGTCGTCTGTCACATGATCGGACAGCAGAAAGTCAACATTCCCGTCCTGTTCGTGGACACGGGTGTCAACTTCCAGGAAACACTCGAGACGCGAGACCGGATCGCGAAAGACTATCACCTGAATGTCATCACGCTGAAACCTGAACAGACGATGGAAGAGCAGACCGCGCAGTACGGGATTCTCTACCTGACCCCCGAAGGCCAGAAGCAGTGCTGCGCGATGCGCAAGACTCAACCGCTCCTCCAGGCCAAAGGGCAGTACGATTGTCTCGTCGGCAGTCTGCGCCGTGCGGAAGGGGGCCGGCGGGGCAACATCCCGATCCTTTCGATCGATACCGAGATGAACTGCGTCCGGATCAACATTCTCGCCAACTTCACCGATGAGCAGCTCGAAGAATACCTGGTCGAACACAACGTCGTGGTGAACCCGCTGCACTCGCAAGGCTTTACCACGATCGGATGTAATCGCTGCACGACTCCCGTCCTGCCGAATGAACCCAAGCGGGCAGGACGTTGGCGGCACTTGGGAACCTGGTCGGCCTACTGCGAAATCAACCCGACGGACCGAAAGGGAGGACTCTCGAAAGCGATTGACCTTCCCCAGGATCTGATCGACCGCCTGCTCGGCACAAAGACAGACTTCGCAATCTAGGTCGAGATTCTGTGAGTATCTTCGAATCCAACAGATTGGCGACAAACCATGAAGCTGGCGACTGCGACGACTCACCTGATTTTCGGATCGACCTTCCTCTTCCTGAATTCCGCGAACACCGTTACCGGGGGGGACTCGCCCCCTCGCAAAGTAGACTTTTCGCGAGACGTACGGCCGCTCCTTTCCCGGCACTGCTTTCAGTGTCATGGCCCCGACGAACAGGCTCGTCAAGCAGACCTGCGGCTTGACGAGCGTTCTGATGCAACCGGTGAACTTCCCAGCGGGACCCGAGCCATCGTTCCGGGCGACCCCGCTGCCAGTAGTCTGATCGAGCGGATCACGACCCCGGATGCCTCGCGGGTCATGCCTCCCCCTGAGATCGGCAAGCCCCTCTCCCCTGCAGACATCGAGATCCTGCGTCAATGGATCCAGCAGGAGGCCGAGTACGCCCGCCACTGGGCCTACATTCCTCCGCTTCGCTCACCCCTTCCTGTCAAATCGACTTCCGAACGGCAGGACAATCCTTCGCAGAACGAAATTGATGCCTTCGTTTTCAGCCGACTGCATCAGGAAGGACTTGCCCCCGCCGGTCCCACCGAACCGGAACTGCTCCTGCGCCGTGTTTCGCTCGATCTGACCGGACTCCCCCCCTCGATGGAAGAAGCCAGCCAGTTCCAGGCCGATGAGCGTC
>NZ_DASWWZ010000023.1:0-14316 GCF_036405755.1 Schlesneria sp. | reverse complement strand
TGATCCATCTGCACTTGATCCATCTTCGTCTGAGACGTCTCTCCCGGAAAGAGACACGCAATCCAAAGAGGGCGAAATTCAGATCGTCGATGGCCGGAACTGGTCCGTGCGGCACTTTCATCGAAGTCTGACGTGTACCGCCTGCGGGAAACTCTATCTACCGACCGAGCCTCGTTTATTCAGTCATCTCTCTGCCGGGGCCTGCATTGTCTGCCGAGGTACAGGACGAACGACGGGGGACGGTCCGACGCCGGCCCCCTGTCCCGCGTGCCAGGGAACGCGATATCGAGACGAAGCGCGTGCAGTGCAGGTCGCGGGACGTTCGATTGCCGAGATGTGTCAGCTCTCTTCGTCGGAACTCATCAATGTCATCGAAGGACTGGGAGAGACTCTCAGTCCCGTCGAGGCTCAAGCGACGCTGCTGGTCCGGCGAGAAATCACTCGTCGCCTGGGGGATGTCATTCAGTTGGGCATGGGATATGTCACGCTCAACCGTGACGCGAGCACTTTATCGGGTGGCGAGACGCGGCGATTGATGCTGGCGGCGACAATCGGATCCGGTGTGACCGGAACTCTGCTGGTGATTGATGAGCTCTCCGCTGGACTGGCTGAAGAAGAAATCCCGCGGATGATTGCCGCACTTCGTCGGCTGCAGGAGCTGCGGAACAGCGTCGTCGTCGTCGAGCATTCTCCCTTGATCGTGCAGGCGGCAGACCATGTCATCGAGCTGGGCCCGGCAGCCGGTCCGGGTGGAGGGACGATCGTCTATCAGGGTCCGCCTCAGGAGCGCCCTGCAACTGCCGTCACAACGGAGCCGAACTCCACGGGTCACCAACTAACCTCCGCAAAGGCAGGATCGCTACGGCTCTCCAAGATCCAGCATCCTTATCTGAGACTGAAGGAAGCCAAGTTTCCGCTGCGGCGGCTCACGGTCGTATCCGGACCGGGTGGAAGTGGCAAGACCTCACTGACCACGCAGCTCTTGTTTCCGGCCGTCGGTCGTCGACTGGGGCTTGCCGGGGCGGGAGCTCTCGATCACTCGTACGAGCTGAAGGGGGGGGACGAGCTGGTCGATGCCGTCTTGATCGACCAATCCCCTTTAACCAAATCATCGCGCAGCAACCCGGCGACCTGGCTGGAGGTTTTTGATGAGATTCGTCAGACGTTCGCCATGACCGCGGACGCAAAACAGAAAGGCTTTACCGCGCAGAGCTTCAGCTTTAATTCGGCTCAGGGAGGACGCTGCCGCAGTTGCCTGGGGAGCGGCCTGCTGAAACAGGACATGAACTTTCTGCCCGATGTGACATTGCCCTGCCCGGAATGTCAGGGAACGAGGTACCGGCGAGAGATCCTGGAGGTCAAGTATCGCGGACGTTCGATTGCGGACGTGCTGGCGATGAGTGTCTCGGATGCCGCGGCGTTCTTCCGCAGTCAACCACGGGTCCAGTATCGGTTCCAGTTGCTGAAACAGATTGGCCTGGACTACCTCGTGCTGGGACAGCCCTCGGAAACATTATCGGGGGGCGAAGCACAACGGCTCAAGCTTGCTGCGCGACTGGCCATGCCCAACAAGGGACCGTCGCTGATCGTCTGTGACGAACCGACGACGGGATTGCACCCCAGAGATGTGGTCCGGTTAATCGCCTGCTTCCGCGAACTGATCGCCAACGGACACACCGTGGTGCTGGCGGACAACAGCCCTGAACTGATCGCCGCAGCCGATCATTCGATTCGTCTGGAACCGGCCACAAGCATTTGATCGCAAGAGTCGGAGTGACTTCCGACGCGCGGCTTCGGTCATTGACGCCAACCTTGTAAGCCAGCGTGCCTCATCAAGTGAAAATGGAAGGGAACGAGCGACCGCCGAGGGCCAGCCACGTTCAGACCGGCTCGACGGTTCGGCAGCGGGATTTCTCGACGCGGATGACTGAACTTCGCTCATCCGAAAGCGGGACTCTCTACTCGTCGCCTTCCCCCGAGGGGGGAAGAGAGAAACCCCCGGGCATCGGGGCCTGCATTCGAGCAGAAATTCCCGGAATTTCCCAAAAACGAACCAGCTCCTACAAACGGCAGAAACGTCCCGGTTTGCGGCGGATCTGGTGGGCTGAAAGTGGCTGAAGCGGAAACGTTTCTGATTGCGACAGACTGATTAATCCGATATGACAATTCAATCAATGTTGATCGGTGAGTCGCCGCGTGGAGAGAAGTACATGCCTGCACAGAACCCCTCATTCTCTCATCCCTCGATCAGTCGCCGTGCCGCTCTGCAAGCTGGGGGAATCGGCCTACTCGGACTGGGGATGAACCACGTTGAAGCGCTGAAGGCTGCGGACATCACGACTTACCGCGCGCCAAAGACGGCCAAGTCGGTGATTTACATCTTTCTGTCCGGTGGACTGGGACAGCACGACAGCTTCGATATGAAGCCAGAGGCACCGGATAACATTCGGGGCGACTTCCGACCCATTGCCACGCAGACGCCGGGCCTGGAGATCTGCGAGCACTTGCCGCTGCTGGCGCAACGGAGCCACCTGTGGTCGGTCTGTCGTTCGCTTACCCATTCGACGAACGATCATACTGCCGGGCACCTGATGATGCTGACCGGCAAATCGATTCTGCCACCCGGGTTCGATCCGAACGGCCCCAAACGCACAGACTGGCCTTCGATTGCCGCAGTCGCTCGTTCGGTCACACGTCCCCGTAACAATCTTCCTCCCGCAGCCGTGCTTCCGGAACGGCTGGTACATTATTCCCGCCGCGTCCTTCCGGGTCAGTTCGGCGGGCTGATGGGAAGTCATCGCGACCCCTGGTTCATCGAAGCAGCGCCTTTCGACCCTTACTGCTACGGAGCCTATCCTGATCTGGCCTTTGACCACCAGGAACGTAAAGGTGTCTTCTCGAAGGATCGCAAGTTCCAGATTCCAGATCTGATCCTTCCTGCCGAGCTTTCGTTCGATCGCTTCGGCCGGCGGATGAGTTTGCTGGAGTCGATCGAGAATCAGCGAAAGGAACTTGACCGCATCGCCGGTTCGGAATCCTTCGACCGATCGCGGCAAGGGGCCATATCGCTTTTGACCGACCCCAAGGTCAAAAGGATTCTGGACGTCACCAAAGAGAGCCCCGAAACGCTCGACCGCTACGGCCGGAACTCATTCGGCTGGTCGCTGATCATGGCCCGCAATCTGGTCGAAGCGGGTGTGAATCTCGTCCAGGTCAACCTGGGGAACAACGAGACCTGGGACACGCACGGCGAGGCCTTCCCGCACCTGAAAGACAACCTGTTCCCACCGACGGACAAGTCGCTGTCTGCCCTGCTGGATGATCTGCAGGATCGTGGGCTGCTGGACGAAACGTTGATCGTGATGGCAGGCGAGTTCGGTCGAACGCCGAAAGTGACGCACCTGCCGGCGCACTACAAGTTGCCGGGGCGCGACCACTGGGGCCCGGTTCAGTCAGTCTTCTTTGCGGGAGGGGGAACGCAGGGGGGGCGCATCGTCGGAGCATCAGATAAGATCGGAGCCTATCCCGTCAGCGATGCCCAGAAGCCGGAAAACCTGGCCGCCACGATCTACTCGGCCTTGGGACTTCCCGATACGGCAGCCTGGTATGACGATCAGGAACGCCCGACGCATATCTTCGAGGGAGCCCCGATCGCCGGATTGTTCTGACCGACCCGTCCGCCACGCGAGAAGGCTTTCGACCGACGCGGGGACACCTTCGACGTGAGCTCTCGGCGCAGAGATGCTTTTCGGCCGACTGACGCTGAGCGCCGGTACTTCATCGATGCCGTCTGGTCTGTTTGAACGTTTCCACTTCCAGCTCTCCTTCGGGAGTGATGCGGAAGCGGATGGAACCGTGACGGGCTGTTGTCAGGATCTGGGTTTCGGGACCATAGCGCTGTGTCAGTCGGTCAGCCGCCCCGCTCTCAGGGGTACTGATCACCAGATAGTCCGGTGTGGCCCAGCGCGCCAGATCCGTGGGGTTCGCTTTCAGGCTGCCATGATGGGGGGACAGCATGACGTCCGCATGGAGCGGGGGCGACCTCAACAGCCGTTCCAGCCCGTCCAGTTCGAGGTCGCCCGTTAACAGAATTCGCCGACCCGCGTATTCGACGCTCAAGATGAGACTATTGGGATTGTCCTGCGACGAACGAAAATCGCGAGGGGGGTGGATGACGTTTAGAGAGACCGTGGGGTCCAGAACGAGGGACTGTCCTTCTGACAATAGTCGTACAGACGCACCGGAACGAGAAGACTGTTCGATCGCGTCCGCGACCGGTGGTTGACTCCAGTCGAGAAAACTGCGGTGAACGAAGAGTCCTCCGGGTGACACGATGCGACTCAGTTCCGGCAGCGCATTGCAGTGATCTCCATCGGCGTGTGAGACGATAACGGCGTCCAGCCGCGAGCGTCCGGTGGTCCAGAGTGCCTGTGAGATCGTGCGTGCGACGGACGCTCCACCGACCATGCTTCCCGCGTCGTAGAGTGCCGTTCGTCCATTCGGACATTCGATCAGGACGCTCAATCCATGTCCCACGGAAATAAAGGTGCAGGTGACACCCCGTTCGGGAGGGCGGACCAGTTCCCACGTCAGGCCGATCACAATCCAGCTCAAGCCGGCTCGCACGGAGAGTGCCGGTCCCCAGCGTGACCGCTTCATGACAACCAGCGGGAGCAGTGTCAGCGCGTAAAATCCCGTCAGCCACCAGAGCGGCGGGGAAGGGACGTAGACGTGTCCGGCATCAATCCGAGCCCCCGTGTGAACAGACCAGAGGAAACCACGCAGGAACTGATCAAAGATCACCCCCAGCCAACCGAAGAGACTCGACCAGACGACTCCTAACAACAGGAACGAGTAGCCGACCCAGAACATGATCGTCATGGGCAGGACCAGGAGCACCGTCAACAGGGAACCGACGGGAGAGACCAGATGGAATTCTCGCGCGATCAGGGGTGATGTCAGCCCCCAGACAGCGAATCCCACGACCGTCGCGTCGATCGCCGCTCGCAGGAACTTGCCTCCGAGCGCAGTGAGGTACGAATCTGGAAGCGGAGCCTCTTCACTGAGGACTTCGGTCTGCTGTCGAACCAGCGAGAGCCACTGCATGGCGTGCAGAATGGCAAACACCGCCAGGAAGGAAAGCTGCGCACCGGTATTGAACAGATCGGTCGGATTCCAGGCGAGCACCGAAAGCCCGGCCAGCGCCAGGGAGTTGCCCACGGAACCGCTTCGCCCCAACAGCTTGCCGAAGGCGACGATCACCGCAACCACGGTGGCTCGTACGATCGGCGGGTTGGCATCGGTCACCATCGCGTAGACCGGAAGCGCGATGAGCACAATCCATGTCGAGGTTGCTGCCGAGCGTCCCAGCCAGCGACTGAGGGACCAGAGCCAGCTCCAGAGCAGCCCGACATTCATCCCCGAGATCGCCAGCACGTGCAGCATCCCGCTTTCCCGGAAGGCTCGACGAGTCTCTTCATCAATCTGAACTCGACTGCCTAGCAGCATTGCCTGGGCGACGGGGGCCGTTTCGGGTGTCAGCCATGTGGCAATGAGTGTCTCGGCACGCGTTCGCAGTCCACCACGGAACACCAGCAGCCAGTCCCACACGGTTCGCTCACGACCAACGACTTCGACTCCATCCGCATGATCGGTCCGGAAGACGCTGAACACCCCTTGGGACTGCAGAAATTTTCGCTGGTCAAAGTCGCCGGGATTGGACGGTTCGAGGGGCAGTGCGAGTTTGCCCGTCATTCTGAGGAGATCTCCCAGTTCGAGTGTCGTGATCGCTCCCTGCACGGAGACGCGCAGGGTTCCCGATACCGTCAGCGAATCGGTGGCGTTAAGGGCCAGCGAACGACACTCCAGCAGAAAGCACGTCTGGTCCGGGTTCTGCCAACTCGTCAGATTGGAGGCGGGTTGATGCACAATCCACGGGGCCTGAATGATCTTTCCCACGACACACGCCACGGCGGGTTCGTTCGTGGCGGAATTGGCAATGTCATTCTCGGCCCGGCAGTTCCACCGGTAGTGATGCCAGGCAGCGGCCACACAGAACCAGCTCAGCACAAGCATCAGCACGGCAGGCCATCCCCGCTTCCCCCGATACAGACCGAGCCAGCAGAGTGCACACGCGGACGTCAGCCCCAGCCAGAGGTCGAGCGGCAAAGGAAAAGCACGGTCGGCCAGAATGCCGAGCGAGGCGGTGACAGCAATCACGATCGCCGGACCACGCGGGCGTTCCAGAGATTCGGCCGGTTTGTCAGGCAGTTCAAAGATTTGCGACATTAGAATGCCTCTTGTCGGCTTATCGAACGGACGCGGCTCAACTCCTGAAGAAAGACCTGATCGAGCACCTCGACACCGTGCAGGCGATCCAGATACTGCCGACTTTTTGTCTCACAGGGAAGAGCAGAGCAGGGATGCTCGCGTCGCATGCCAGAGGGTAACCGCGCTGGGGAGAGGGAGGAGATCGTCGCTGATGACAAGTTGAAATTGAGATTCCAGTGGTCTATCGCGTACATTGGGGCAGACATCGACAATCAAGCGGAGCAAAGTGCGTGCGAGTCTTGAGCTATAACATTCACAAAGGGATCGGCGGACGCGATCGCCGCTATCGGATTCAGCGGATTATGGATGTTGTCGCGGCAGAAGCCCCCGACATTGTCTGTCTGCAGGAAGTGGATCGGAACGTCGGCCGAAGCCGGTTTGACAACCAGCCCGCCCTGTTCGCCGAGAAACTGGAACTTCCGCATTCACTCTATCAGTTGAACGTGCATACGAAGACGGGTGGTTACGGTAATCTGCTGCTGTCCCGCTGGCCCTTTCAGAGCCATCATCAAGTTCAACTGACGCTGCAGACGAAGAAGCCGCGCGGCGCGCAGATGGCCCTGATCGAGACTCCTCAAGGGTTACTGCATCTGGTGAACTGGCATCTGGGGCTGGCCGAGCGTGAACGGCACTGGCAGAGTCGCCGTCTGCTGGAACATCACCTGTTCCGCGAGGGGGGAAACCTGCCGCAACTGATCATTGGGGATACCAATGACTGGCGGAATACCTTGGCAAAAGGCCCCTTCCAGATTCACCGGTTTGAACAGCTCACGTCGCCCCCGTCTCGCTTCCGTTCGTTTCCGGCTTACCTGCCGATGGGAGCACTGGACAAGGTATTCTGGCGCGGGACGTTTGCGCGGTTGTCGGCACATATTGCCCATCGGAAACTCGCCCGGGACGCGTCCGACCACTTGCCGCTGATCGTCGATTTTGAACTTCGCTGACGGCGCGGGGGACCGATGCCTCGCCCTGGGGATGACGCGTTTCCTTACCTGAACCCAGTCACATCACAGGATCCAGTCGCATCGGCTCAGGGCAGGGGAGGCAGCCACGAGCAATAGTACATCGCGCGTGGAACCGTCGATTCGACGAAGGACTTCCACGGGTCGGACGACTGCTGAGCTTTCCCCCCCAGCAACAGATCGACCACGGAAGAAGGAGTTTCGTAGCTGACGATGCGCGGGTTCTTTAGATTAATCCTGGCCCGCAGCGCTTCCAGTGCATCTTCCTCGTACCCGATCTCGTCGATCATCCTGTTCTTCAGGGCGTCATCGGCAGTGAAGATCTGCCCCGTGGCAATGGTTTCGACCGCCTGACGGTCCAGCGGTTCGCGGTTCTCATCAATGACCGAGATGAACTTCTGGTAGGACTGATCAATGATATCCGCCCAGAGCTTTCGTTCCGGTTCCTCCAGCGGCTTGAAAGGGTTCAAAGCATCCTTGAAGGGACCCGTTTTCAGGGAATCAGACGTGACACCGAACTTGTCCGCCAGCTTACTGAAGTCATAACGGGGAAGGATGACGCCGATCGAGCCGGTCCAGGTTGTCGGCTCTGCAAAGATCTTCGCTTCAGGGCCGGCCCCCATCGCGATGTAATAACCGCCCGAAGCCGCCATCCGCTTCATTTGAACATAAACGGGCTTCACTTCCCGCAGTTTTTGCAGGCGATGGTAAATTTGATGACTGTCAGCCACCAACCCCCCCGGGCTATCAATGACCAGCAGGACGGCCTTGACGTTGTCATCTTTCGTGACATGTTCGATCTGCTGGATCAGGCGTTCGGTGAAGGGAGGCATGATCGTCCCTTCCGCCTTGAGGACAGCCACTTTCTCTCTGGCAGTCTCGCTTCCCGAATGGAACCGTTCGCGGGGAGGATCGACTTGAGAGAAGTACTGGCGGTAGGCCGAGTACAGGCCGAAATTGAACAGCAGCGACATCACCAGAGCCGCCAGCAGAAACTTGATCAGCCAGCCCCTCCAGATGCTCGGTGCCTGGGTCTGCACGAGAATGGTCTGCGGCTGTCCCGCTTTGCCGGGGGGAGTCACGATCGTGGTGTCGTTCATGTTTCAGAAATTCTCCGATGTCCAATTGGCCGCTGCAAAGCGGTTCCTGCAGCGTAGTCTCGGCATGGCAGCCAGTCCAGAGTGCGGACGGGAAAGGAATACGCTGCGCAAGACCGTCCGGTTGGGGAATTCCCTTCCCGCTTGAGAATAAGAGAGGAATCAGGCCACAGCGCTGATTCAATTCCCGCTTTCGGCCGGCCCGAGCGAATCGATGTCCCACGCGGTGTGCACGTGAGAACCAATTCACAATAGGCAAAACAGAGAAACATTCGCGTTCGTGACGAAACTACCGCCTCAAACCCGCCGGTTTGAATCGATTTTACGCCCTCTTTGTCGAGACGGGTGCCGATGAGATGATGCGGAACAGCAGCAGGAAGTGTTTGACCGGGTCTGAAATCAGACTCGCTCGTCAAGGAGGACGAGAATGCGGCCGGGCTTGACGTGGAGAGCGTGCTTAGGGTTGACCTGTGTCAGCCTGATCGTCGGCGGCTGCATGCGCCACGCCAAAACACCAGCGGCATCGTCCGGTGTCGACACTGTCCACTACGCTCATCTTGCACATCACATTGAAGTCCCAGAGGGGACGGACACGAATGATCCGCTCTACTCCACTCCTCAGCCGATTTCGCTGACCAGCCTGGAGACACAGAGTTATGTGGAAATGTCGCTCGAAGAGGCAATGCAGCATGCACTCGCCAACTCCAAGGTAATGAAAGACCTGGGGGCCACTGTTCTGCGAGCCCCGGACACGGCCCGATCGGTGAACGACCCCTCGCTGGTCGAAACCGATGGACGTTATGGTATCGAAGCGGCCCTCAGTGCGTTCGATGCTCAGTTCACCACCAACGCCTCGGTCGAACACAACAACCGGGCACTGAATAACGTCTTCTTCGGCGGGGGAACGCGCCTGCTGCGGCAGGATTTTTCCGTCTGGCAGACTCAACTGTCAAAGACTTCAGCGACGGGTACTCAGTTCGCCGTCAAGAACTACACTCAGTACGACGCCAACAACGCCCCCGGTAACGCATTCCCCAGTGCATTCACAACCTGGATGGACATGGAAGTCAAACACCCGCTGCTGCAGGGTGCGGGAACCCGCTTTAACCGAATTGCAGGTCCCAACGCCGTGCCCGGCTTCGTCTACGGGGTCGTGATTGCCCGTATCAATACCGACGTCGCATTGGCGGATTTCGAAATTGGCGTTCGCAACTTCATCAGCGATGTCGAGAACGCCTATTGGGACTTGTACTTCGCCTATCGTGATCTCGATGCCAAGGTGGCCGCTCGAAATGCCGCCCTGGAGACGTGGCGAACCATCGAGGCCCTCGGTCCGCGTAAAGGGGGCGAGGCACAGAAAGAGGCGCAGGCACGCGAACAATACTACCGCTTCCAGGAAGATGCCCAGAACGCCCTCAGTGGAAAACTGATGGACGGAACTCGAAACGTGAACGGAAGTTCCGGGGGAACTTTCCGCGGAACGGGTGGTGTCTTTGTCGCCGAACGCCGCTTGCGCCTGCTGATTGGTCTGCCCATCAGCGACGGAAGTCTGATCCGTCCCTGCGATGAACCGCTGCGGGCCCGGATCGAATACAACTGGGATTGCAGCCTGATGGAGGCGCTGACGCGACGTGCAGAACTCCGCCGTCAGAAGTGGCAGATCAAAAAGCGAGAAGCGGAACTGGAAGCGAACAAAAACTTCCTGCTGCCGCAACTGAATTTGTCCGGCCGCTATCGCTGGCGCGGTTTTGGTAACGATCTGTTCCCCAATGGCGGATCAGGCCAGTTCAACAACGCCGTCGGCGACCTCGTGACGGGCGATTTCCAGGAATGGCAGACCGGGGTCGAGTTGACCTTTCCGATCGGCTTCCGCCGTGCGTATGCCGCAGTACGGCATGCCGAACTGCAACTCGCACGAGAACGACAACTGCTGTTCGAGCAGGAACGATATATCGTCTACGACCTCAGCAACTCGATCTCCGAAGTTGAACGGGCCTATACCGTTGTCGAAACGAACTTCAATCGCCGGAATGCGGCAGCAGAACAGCTCGCTGCTGTCAAAGCCGCGTTCGAGGCAGAAAACGCGACCCTGGATACGCTCCTGGATGCTCAGCGTCGCCAGTCAGATGCCGACACGGCGTTCTACCGGTCGCTGGTCGAGTACCAGTTGGCGATCAAGAACGTGCAACTGGAAAAAGGGACGTTGCTGGATTACAATGACATCTCGCTGAATGAAGGGCCTTGGCCTGACAAGGCTTACGAAGATGCGGCAGATCGGGAAGCTCATCGCGGGCTACCTGAAGCACAGCCTCTTCCCTGGACGCATGGTCCCATCGTCAGCGAAGGGAACATGATTCCCTCGACATCTCATTACCAGGTTTCGGTCCCCGCGGAAGCGGAAGAATCTCACTCATCAGAGGAGTCTTCCCCCTCGTCAGAGTGAATTTGCGAGATAACCTTGCGAATTCAACCTGTTTCGACCACAATTCGGGTCCGCGCCGAGAAAGCGCAAAATATCAAGACAATCTGCGACGGCCTCTTTCGGCATGACTCGTAGACTATGGCGGAATAAACAGGCTCGTCGAATCGAAGGATATTCAGCATGGCACATAAGAAGGGACAAGGGTCCAGTCGTAACGGTCGTGACTCCAAGGCAAAACGACTTGGTGTTAAGAAGTTCGGTGGTCAGGTCGTGATTCCCGGCAACATTCTGATCCGTCAGAACGGCACCAAATGGCACCCCGGCAAGGGGGTCGGCATGGGTCGCGACTACACTCTGTTCGCCCTCGTCAGCGGACGAATCTTCTTCGATCAGGAAGGTCGCCGAATCAATATCAGCCCAGAAGAAGTTGCTGCTGCTGAAAACAACTGATGAAATGGGATGGACAACATCCATCCACCCCATCAAAAGAGAGCCCTCACGGTCACCCGATTTCCGTGAGGGCTTATTTTTTGCCCTCTCACCAGCGGCCTCAAATGGCTGAGACGGGCTCGAACTGAGCGACCAGCTTTTCCAGCGCGTCTTTGGGATTCATATTGAAGAGCGCCTTTCCTCCGGTCCCCCAGGCCCCCTGATGGAAGTGAAACAGGGCAGTCGCATCACGCACTGTCGAAACAGCCGCAACGTCTTCCATATCACCTCCTTCAATCGCTTCAAACCGGATGTTGACGCCCACGAATGCCGTCAACAGGCGAGTTGTTTTATCTCGACCGAACGTCACATCGTCGGACCATTCGCAGTCGACCCAACGTAAACCGCGGGGCTTTCCCACCGACTGAGCCAGGTCAAAGAACTTGGCTTCAAGCAATTCGCGACGCTGATGGAACAACTGAACCGCCTGACGTGCGTCGCGCCGCTGCCACTGTGCCGCCAGGGGGATCGCGGCGAATGCAAAGCCCACGAGACACAACAGCAGGAATGCCAGCGTCCAAACCCAGACCATACTTCACCTGCTCTTTCGTACCGCACCCTCATCCGAATGTGCGCCGCCAGCGACAGGACCTGACTCAGACGAACCTTGTTGGTCCAAAACGCTCATCATAACAAGATTCGTACGACGATTGTCTTTTCTGCTGTCGGAGATCCCTGAAACCGTCCATTGAGGGGGCGGAATCAGGCCTCAGGTCGTCAGGACAACTTCGTGATCGCGGCTGTACGGGATTCCGAAACTCCGCTCCGCCATTACCGCGACAAAGACTTCCGTTCGGGCAAACTCGACCGTCTCGCGGGAAGCCGCTGAACGGCCTCCCGTAATCACCCTTAGTCACTTATTAAACACGAGTTACAGCATTTTCTCCCGACAAAAACGCCCTGCCACTAAAAGAGCACTCGAAACTCGCCATTTGCATGTATAGACTGATTGTCAGGTTGCGGTCGCGGCCGGGCCTGTTTTATTGCTTCAGGGAACGACGTTTCCCATGTCCAACTGCTTGTTTGAGGAACACTGATCGTGTCGACTATCTCCGCCAGCCAGCCATTGTCAAACGCCACGCAAACGCTGACCGGGGCCGATGTCTTCGTCGAGTGCCTCATTCGACAGGGAACCGACGTCATTTTCGCCTATCCGGGCGGCTGCAGCATGCCTCTGCATCAGTCGCTGACGCATCGCAGCGCCGAGATTCGAACCATCCTGCCACGCCATGAACAAGGTGGTGCGTTCGCCGCACAAGGCGTGTCGCGAACTACGGATCGCGTGGGCGTCTGCATGGGGACCAGTGGTCCCGGGGCGACGAATCTGGTAACGGCAATCGCCGACGCCAAGATGGACAGCATTCCCATGGTGGCCATCTCGGCTCAGGTTCCAACCAACCTGATCGGGAGTGACGCTTTTCAGGAAACCCCGATGGTCGAAATCTGTCGGGCCATCACCAAGCATCACTATCTGCTGACCAGAACAGAAGACATCCCCCGCGTCATCAAGGAAGCGTTCCACATTGCCCGCACGGGACGACCTGGCCCTGTGTTGATTGACGTCCCCAAGGACGTTCAGCTCAACAAGGTAACCTGGGACGTGGACTATGATCCCGAAATGAACTTGCCCGGCTACCATCCGGAAGTTCGACGGGCGCATCCCAACCAGATTCGCGCGATCCTGAAAATGATCCGGGAATCCAAGAAGCCGATCTTCTATGCCGGGGGCGGGATCATCCAGGCCAACGCTTCGGAAGAATTCACGAAGTTTGCTCGCAAGACCGGAATCCCTGTTGCCACGACCGTGATGGGGATCGGCTGTTTCCCCGGCGACGACCCCCAATCCCTGCATATGCTTGGGATGCACGGCACGGTGTACTCCAACTACGCCATCAACGAAGCAGACCTGCTGCTGGCGTTTGGTGTTCGCTTTGATGACCGCGTGACCGGGAAGCTCAGCGAGTTCGCTCAGCACGGCAAAGTGGTGCACGTCGATATCGATCCGTCAGAACTGCACAAGAACAAAGTCGCCGACATCGGCGTGGTCGCCAACATCAAAGAAGTGCTGCAGGGACTGAACGCGATGATCGCGGACGATGACGTCCCCAAGATCGATGAGTGGTGGGATAAGGTCAATGGCTGGAAGAAGCAGTACCCGCTTCGCGTTAAGGACAGCGGTGACTACATCATCCCTCAGTACGCCATCGAAGAATTGTGGCGGCAGACCAAGGATCGCGACACGTACATCACCGTGGGCGTGGGTCAGCACCAGATGTGGGCGGCACAGTTCTACAAGTTTGATCGCCCTCGACGCTGGCTGAGCAGTTCAGGCTTGGGAACCATGGGCTTCGGTTTGCCAGCCGCCATGGGTGTTCAGGCCGCGCATCCGGATTCCCTGGTGGTCGACATCGACGGCGATGGCTGCATGCTGATGAACGTGCAGGAACTGGCGACGCTGAAATGCGAAAACCTGCCCGTCAAGACGCTGTTGCTGAACAACCAGCACCTGGGGATGGTGATGCAGTGGGAAGACCGTTTCCTCGAAGGAAATCGTGCTCACACCTATCTGGGACCCGTTGATCATCCGGAAGCGGTCGGAGCAGGCGAGGGGGGACATTACGAAGAGACCTACCCGAACTTCGTCCAGATCGCGAAGGGATTCGGACTGGGTGCCGCTCAGGTTCGCAGCAAGAAGGAATTCCCGGCGGCACTCAAGGCCATGCTGGATTACGATGGCCCTTATGTGCTGGACGTCATCTGTCCCTACCAGGAGCACGTCCTGCCAATGATCCCCGGTGGCAAGACCGTCAAGGACATTATCCTCGAGTAATGTTCCGACACGTCGCAACCATTGCGACGACTGCCAGCTCACTTTTCCGCCCTTCTTGAGCCTTCCCTCGCTCAAGAAGGGCGCAATTCTGCGGATCGTGAGCTTCCACTCTGCGACCTCCCTGACGAATGTCGCCCCCATTCATGCCGGAGCGGGACCAGAGGCCGAGCTGACGATTCCGGATTC
>NZ_DASWWZ010000022.1:0-4807 GCF_036405755.1 Schlesneria sp. | reverse complement strand
GGCGCGTGCGCGGTTTTCAGCATCGCGGCATAGGCCTGCTGGATATCAAAGTCGCTGATTCCTTTCAGATACGCTTCGGTAATCGTGATGTCTGCCGGTGTCCCCAGCATGGAATTCGAGTATCCACTGCCAGACGGCCAGCGAGGTAACCAGCCACCCTGTTCCTCCATCTTCAGCAGAGACTTGATCATGTCGGCCTGCTCATCGCGGGCAATCAGATTGTAGAGGGGGTGAACGGTCCGAAATGTGTCCCACAACGACAGATCCGTGTAGTAAACAAAGCCGTCGGCCTGATGGATTTGTCCATCGAAGCCACAATAACGTCCATCCACGTCACTGAACGTGGTCGGCATCTGGAAGGCCCGGTAGAGCGCCGTCGTGAAAATCGTACGCTCGGACTCCGAACCGCCCGAGACTTCGATTCGCCCCAGTTTCTCTTCCCATTCCGTAACGGCCCGTTGCAGAGCCTCGTCGAAACTGAGATTCCCCGCTTCCTTTTCCAGGTTCTGACGAGCCCCCTCCAGGCTGACGTACGAAATGCCGACTTTCAGTTCGACCTGCCGACTGGTCGGATCAACGTCGACTTCCAGATCGACTCCAATGTCATCCCCTTCGATCTCTGTGCTGTCGGCTTGGTTCTCTGCGTCACCGGACCAGGTCGCAAAAGCGCGAATGGGCCGATTCACGCGAGCAACAAAGTAAACGCGAAGGCCTCCGGAGCGTTTCGAGAATGTGCCGTGCGTTTCTGCGGAACCTGCAATCTCCCCCGCCTCGGGCAGAATGCGAACCGACCCCGCTCGACAGGTTCCTTTCCCCAGTGCACTCGTGACGTGCATCAGCAGGTGAGGGGACTGAGCCCGAGCGAACGTGTACCTGTGAATTCCGACCCGGCAAGTCGATGTCAGTTCGGCCAGGATTCCCAACCGGTGCAAACTGACGCCGTAGTAACCGGGAAAGGCGACTTCGTTCTCGTGCAGAAAGGGAGTATTCAGGCCCCGTCTAATCCCTTTCGTCTGCTGCGAATCGTACGGGAGAACAAGAAAATTTCCGCCGTCGGTCGCCCCCGTTCCGGCCAGCCGAGTATGGCTGAATCCCAGTATTCGCGGATCCGAGTAAAAGTACCCGGAGGTATTCGTCCCACGGGCACCGAATGGAGAGACCGTGTCTGGGCTGAGCCGCACCATCCCGAACGGGAGGGTTGCCCCAGGAAAATTGTTCCCGCACAGGCAGAACAGGCCTCCTGTCCCAATGAAGGGATCCACGGATCGCCCCAACCGTCCCGCCTCAATCGCCGGGACAGGCTTCAGCAAGGCTGCAGCCTCATCCCCGGCACCAGCTACGACGCGGGAGATTGCCAGAATACAGGCCATGAAGGCGATGCAAGTGATCACCGAGTCGTGCTGGCAAGAATCAAAAGATCGATTCATGGTAAGTCAAACCCCGAAAGCCGGAACGAAATGCTCACTGCAGTGGAACGCTCACCACCCCGGAAAGCTCCGTCAACACACACACACGTCCACAAAAAACAGCCGCTGCAATAAAGCAGTTCTTCCCCAAAGTAGACCTGTCGCTCTGCGACAGGAAACCCGAACCAGAATCCCGCCACGATTCCACCCAGTCCAGCCAATTGCCCATAACCCACCAAAAACCAGCCGAAATTCCCGGTCCAGATGTTTCACCGTCTTGACGGAAACTCCCCGCCGGATAGGATTTGGCAGTCCATCATCCATTGGCTGATTCTGTGAGACGACGTCAGGTTGTTTGAACCCCAAGTTCAGGACTTGTTCAATCGCACAAATCTGGCCAAAGGAGGACCTCGGGGGCGATCGGATTCGACTGGATTTGCGAGGTCTGGGTGGCGTGCCGTGGTTGATCAGTTGGCCACGTAAAAAGCTGATCAAAAAACAACTGCTAACAAGCCGTTGACCCTGGCTGCCTAGTGTGGCCTTGACTGAGGAATCCCCGCCTGTGGAGTCCAAAAGTCAAATGTAAAAACAGGCTGGCCCCTGGTCAATGTGACCTACGCCGGGGGCAAGACTCGTGGGACACTGATCGCCAGAAGCCTTCGTTCGTTGTGGCTTCAGCGATGACTTAAACAGCGGACTACGCACGTAGATATCCTTTCTAAGGGATCTCAGGACGGGGGTTCAATTCCCCCCGCCTCCATGCCATAGCCACTTGCATTCTTGTTGCAAGTGGCTATTTTTGTTGGGAATCCAGCGTTTTTCAGGGGTCTCCGGCGAGCCTTCAAAAGCCCCCAAACCCCCTGGTTTCTGATAATTGTTCTGATAAGGGCTCGTTTTCGGAGCGAATGTTCTGATAAGGCGAGTCAGAATGGGGGTGCAAATGGCCACTCGAAGCCGCCTCACGTGGAAACCGGACAGTCGCGGTTACTACACTCGCCACATCGGCTGGGAACGCACCAAGAGCGGAAAACTCCAGCAGCACAAGTTCCTGTTGGGGACCGACCGCAAGGAAGCCGAACGCCGCGAGCGAAAGCTACGCGAGTTGTGGGACGAGTTCGAGAAGACGTGCCAGGAGCACCGGCCGCTCTGGCCTGATGGGCTGCTCGAAGTCGCTATGAGGGTCGCCAAAGGGGCCATCAACATCCCCGTTCCCCGTGGTCCCAAGGAGAAGCAGTTTCAGTACACGGCCCGAATCCAGCGGATGCAGGCCAAGTATCCGGTGATCTGCTTCATCCCTGAGGACCAGCATGCGTTTGAGATCGGTCAGGCCGCATTGGAAATGTTTGAAGCCATTCCGGACTCAACACGGGATCTCAAGATCCTGCCGATCGACGTCGAAACGATTCAGGCCATCGAACGAGTTCAGCAGGTTGCCAAAGAGGCGGGGCTGAATCTTGATCCGTGGATTGGGGCCAACTCTGAGACCACGTCGCCTCAACCGGAACCCGAAGTCTCCGCAATCCATAAGCTGGGTATCCTCAAGCCCAGCGACCCCGCTGCGGCAAGACAAAAGCCGGAACCGACAGCACAACCATCGAAGCCACGGCCCGGAACCAACACCGCGCAACGCTCTTCACCGGCATCCCCTACGGCAACATTGCACCAGGCGTTCAAGCGCTACCAGGACTATCTTCAGAAGGAGTTTTTCCGGCATGAAACAGGCCACATCTCGGAGTGGGGCCACATGCAGGTTCGACAAGTCCAGAATCTCATGAAGCATCATCCTGACACGCTGTTGAGTCGGCTCGACAGCACTGCCGTCGAAGAACTGATTGGCTATTGGCGGCGGCGACCATGCAAGCTCAACTCAACAGTCCCCATGACCCCGAAGTCGACAAGCAATTACCTCGGAGTCTTGATGCGGTTTTTGACCTGGCTCCATGCTTCCAGTGAGTTTGCGTGGACCAAACCACAAGCGTTCAACGACTACGACACGCGTATTCGTCGCCTTCCGAGCGACCACGCCCGACGAAGCCTGGAACAGGTCGACACCTTCTCACTGGACGAACTGCGTCTGATGATGCGATACGGCCAGCCATTTGATCGGCTCCTCCTGTTGCTGGCGCTGAACTGCGGTTTCGGTCGCGCGGAAATCTCCTCACTGCTGGTGGGTGAGGTTTATCTGTATTCCGGACATTCAGAACGAGAACAGGAGGTCCTCGGATTCCCAACAACTAACGCGGACAGCTTCATTAAGCGAATACGTCGCAAGAGCGGTGTGTACGGCGAACACATCCTGTTTCCGATGACGGTTCAGGCGCTAGAATGGGTCGCTGAGCGTCGAAAGAAGTTCCCCGAATACTCGCCGTCTGCGCAGCTGATTCTGAACGAAAAGGGCAAGCCCCTGGATCAGCAGACCAAGGGCAGCAACACAAATCAGGCGATCCCAAATCAACTGGCCAAATTGATCAAACGGATTCAGGACGACGGTCAGGAAATTCGCGACCTTTCGTTCGGCAAGCTGCGAAAGACCGCCAGCGATCTCATCAAGCGCCATTCCACCGGCGAGATTGCTGGCGTTTTTGACTGCCACGGCGAGCCTGTCAAATCGGACTCTCTGTCCGACGTCTACACGAATCGTCCATTCGGCAAGGTCTTCCAGGCAATCCGCGATGTCCAGAAGTACCTTGACCCCGTTTTCCAAGAAGCTGGTCCGTCTCCGTTCACTCCTCAGCCACAGGCTTACACGAAGCGATCAGTTATCGACCGTATCATTGAACTACATTCGCAGGGTACCCCTACAGATCAGATCGCTGCGACCGTTGGCATCTCGGCCCAGACCGTCAGTCGACATGTCCAGCAACATCGCGAGAGGCAAGCACGAACTCACGGTGCTGAATAGACGAATTGCCCTAACTGAGGTGCGCGATTGCGCGGATTCCGGATTGCCGGAAGCGTGGTATCCTACTGGGCAGAAAGTACCAGTATCCCGAGCGAAGTAGGTTGCGCATGGCTACAACCCAAGTCACCCGCAAGGAACTCTACGATCAAGTCTGGTCTGAGCCAATGCTTCATGTCGCGAAGCGATATGGTATTTCGGATGTCGGACTCGCGAAAATCTGTCGCAAGCAGAAAATCCCCTGCCCACCCCGCGGCCACTGGGCTAAGAAAGCCGCTGGCCAATCTCCGATTCAGATTCCATTACCCAAATCGGATAAAGAGTCTAAGATCATCATTCGCGAATCGCCGGAGTCGACTACGAGATCGTCCTTGAGTCCTGACTTGCAGCAGCAAGTAGCTGAGGAGATCGGGCGGCCATTTCTCATTGAACTGCGCGATCATCTTCGCGGCGCACATTCGCTGATCAGCGCAGCCAACCAGCAGTCCCAGGCAATTCGCCA
>NZ_DASWWZ010000021.1:0-17932 GCF_036405755.1 Schlesneria sp. | reverse complement strand
TCCATGTCGTTGCTTGAGAACAAATCGGAGCGATGTGGGGGTGGCGAGAGGCTGATCAGACGGTAGTGACTCAAACTTGATGGGGCCGAAATTGTCAGGCTTGTGCACTTCGATCGGGGTTCTGAGTTCGAAGACCGCGTGATGTGGCGAGCCTTGTCTGGGGTGAATCCCCCAGGCGGTCGATTCATTCTGGTCAATCGCTTTCGAGATGTCCCAATCCTGCTGATTGAAATCGGCCGAGGGATTGATCAATGGGACGGGCTGGTCATCGACGAACAGCTCGAACTCGGACAGGTGTAGATTGCCATTGTCCTGGCGACCGGGGCCTTTATGCGGCAGGCTGTCGTCCGTCAGAACTTCGAGCCGGATGGCGGTGATCCGTTGAAGTGATGCGAACTTGTTTGTGCTGCTGTCAACATGATGTGAATCCACGTCCGGTACGGGCGGACTCTCCGTGGATCCAGCAATGCTGGAGGGGGTCCAGACGACTGTAACAGTGTCTTTGTCGGGGCGAGGACCACTGGAGAGGATTGAATCATCCTCCAGTCTTGATAAGGAGGCTCCGTCAGACGAAGTGAAAGCATCGCCCGCCACAACCACCCATCGGGCTTCGCGAGATTGAAGACCTGCCTCCCACGCTGCGACTTCCTGCTGAACCTCCGGCGTCTGCAGACGGGCGAGTTGTTCGGCAGATCGCTGTTCCAGTTCGCGTTTTGTGCGGGTCAGCGACTTTCGTTGCTGATGGACAGCAGGATCGAGATCATATTGCCGATTGGCACGCTCAACCCCGGAAAATACGGCTTGCAATGCGTAGTAGTCGTGCTGGGTGATCGGGTCGAATTTGTGGTCGTGACAGCGGGCGCATTGGACAGTCAGGCTGCAGAAATTGTTGATGACATTGGCCAGCATATCGTCCCGGTCGAGATAGCGGGCGATTTGCCGGTCGAGCGTGTCCTCGCGAATGTCGCGCAGAGAACTTTCGTCCCAAGGGCCTGCCGCGAGGAATCCCAGGGCGGCAGTCTTCCGCGGGTCGTCGGGAAACAATGCATCCCCCGCGATCTGCTCCTGCACAAACTGAGAATAGGGCTTGTCGTCGTTGAATGCCTGAATCAGATAGTCACGGTACGGCCAGGCATGTCCGCGGATACGGTCCTGGTCGTTGCCGTGTGTTTCGGCAAAGTGCACTGCGTCCAGCCAGTGGCGAGCCCAACGCTCGCCGTAGCGAGGAGAGTCCAGCAATCGATCGACCAATGTTTCGTAGGCTTTGGGATCAGGGTCGGCGACGAATTGATCGACTTCGGCAGGTTCGGGAGGAAGTCCCGTGAGAGTCAGATAGACACGGCGAATCAGCGTTCGGCGGTCCGCCTCAGGATTCGAACGAAGTTTGAGCTCCGTCCGCTTCTGCTGGATGAAAGCGTCGATGGCGTTAGAACCGCTCTTGGCCACTTCGTCAGGCAGAGGGACCGGCGGAGAGATGAGTGCCTTGAGAGACCACAGATCAGATTTGTTCGCGAGACGTCCGGCGGCAGAGTCCGGCCAGTTTGCTCCCTGATCGATCCAGCTTTTCAACGTGGCGATCTCGGTGGCCGAAAGCCGCTCTCCGTCGGGGGGCATCGTCAGGTCGCCGGTCCCAGTGACAAAGGAGATTAAAGGGCTTTCGTCGCTCTTTCCTGCAATGACATTGGGAGCAAAGGCGTCTCCCTGGGTGAAAGCCGATTCGCGGACATCCAGTCGAAGGCCCCCTTTTTGTTTATCGGGCCCATGACACCGGATGCAGGACTTTTCCAACAGAGGTTGAACATCGCGAACGAAATCGATCGGGCTATTCGTGACTGAATCAGCAGCGACAGGCGTCGCCGGTTCGTCCGCTGGACTCTGTCCTCGCAGTGAGAACAGAGTGACCGTCACAAAAAGTATGGCCAGCGATTTCTGGTTCACATTCGCCTCGGCCGTCAGAAGCAGAGAGGTCTGTCACCAATGCTCATTCATCACAGTGGCGTCGTTACGGGAGATTCAGGTCGCTCTTGGCGTCCTGTCCTGTTTCCTTCGCTCGCATCTCGACGGTCACCTGTGATACAGGTTTGAAGTCGCTTCGAGGTGCCTGACCATCTTTGACTTCACGGGTGAGCTTCGTAGCCCAGCGGGCAACGCCAAACGGAGCTTCCGGGCTTTTCCAGATCGTCGATTCCTGCATGGTACGGCTGATCGCACGCTCAATTGTGATCTCACCTTGGAACTGGGTTGTTTTGAAGGAGCCAATTCCGACTTCCGCATCGACGTCTTCCGCGACGACTTCCAGTTCGCGATAGTAGCCAATCAGGATGCCCAGCGGGTAAAGCTGTAATGCCGGCTCGGTCAACGGCTTGGGTTCAGACTTACCGACTTTGCGGAAACCCTTGACGAGGGGCAGAAAGCTAATGGGGACGCCTTGATCGTCCACGCTGTCCGCCACGACCGCCATTTCGGGGATCAGGACTTTGTAGATCTCAAGGCCGGTCAGCCCGGTATCGACCTTTCCGTCCCGTTCACGCCCTCTTTCGATCTTAATTTCGACCCAGCGGCAGGGGACGGATTCGCCCCGGTACTCTGCCGTCTCCTCGCCGACGGATTTGATTGTAACATGTTCAATCCAGGGCTCGATTTCGAGCTTTCCGGCCGCAGTTTCGGGACGGAACTCGATTTGAGAGTAGATCCCCTCATACCGGACCCAGGTACCGTCGGCTGGCAATTGACTGACGATTCCCTGGCCCCAACAGAGCCCCCCCATCATGCAGGCGATTCCCGCGACGGCCGTTGTGAGAAAACCCCGCATAAGTCGCACCCTTTGTTCTGATCAACATGTGACAAAATGAGTTTGGCATAGAGAGCCAGAGCTGACAAGTGAGAAATTCGATGCGTTGTTGAGCGGTCTGGGTAAAGGTTCAGCCGCCTCTTGGGCGATGATTTCTCGGTTTATTCATCAGTCATATCCCCGTCACAACCTGAACCGAACGTCCCGCAGCAGCACAATCGTCAGTCTGAACTCCAATCCAAGTCCGATTTGCCCTGGATGGCGGCAACCATCTCCCAATTTGCGGGCACCATATTCATTCCTGTACGGACCCCGATGTTTGCGAACGTCCGAGTAAGCTGCTGCCACAATCATTCAAAGTGTGGTTGATGTGATTCTAAGGGTAGCTTTCTGGAACATTTTCCTGCGACAGTTTTGTCAATTTGACAATGTAGAAAACGAACCTTGGCGCACTTGACGAGTCTTATCTAGCGTCTATCGTTGGTTGTGACGATTTTTGAAGAAGTGCTGAAACTTTTGGCACGCTGGGTGCATCTATAAAACGCTGTCGCCATGTTGGCGGACAAATTGCTGCACTGGAATTTTGGTCTTCTACCCAATGGGACGGAGGCTGTGATGACAACTGAAGATGCTGGAACTGTGAACAGTTTGAGTCCTCAAATTGTGGTTCGGCGGCTTGCGGCTGCCGAGGGATATCTTGAACTGGGCCTCCCGAATTACGCTCTGGCTGAATTGAATACTGTGACGGACCCTGGCCCGTTCGCACCAATCGCCGAGTTGTTTCGGGGCGAGGCTCTGCAAGCTCAAGAAAAATATGCTGATGCCATCGAACCGTTGAACCGGGCGGCGCAAATGTTCCCGTCGCCGTTCAATCAGCGTGCTCTTCTGGCACTCAGCAACTGCTATCGACACGATGGCCAAATCCAACTGGCCGACGAGACCGCTGCCGCCTTGGACATGCCGGATGATGTTCCGGTTGGTGCAAAGTTGATTATTGCGCCGATTTTTCATGTATCGAAATCGTCTGGTCGCCGCACGAGCGACGATCAGAACTAGGTAGAACAGAACCCGCCTGGCAGCTTCATTTGCTCGCCAGGCGGTGGGGATCTTCCGTTTCCGTCCGGGAGTGTCGGCAATCTGCCGACACTCCCGTTTTCGTTGCTGCGGAAGGAATAGCTAGTTTGGCAGGGCTGCCAATTCGGCTTTCCGCTTAGCAGCAATCTGATCGACGACAGCCTTTACGGCATCTGTGAGTGGTACCCGTTCAGACTCGGCAGCGTTTCTCCACTTGAGTTCAACGATCCCTTCCTTGAGGCCTTTGCCGCCAAAGTTCACACGCAGAGGGATACCAATCAAGTCCGCATCCTTGAACTTCACACCGGGGCGCAGATCGCGATCATCGAAGAGGACGTCGACCCCTTGAGACCGGAGTTCGGCGTACATCTTTTCGGCGGCTGCAAACGTCTCAGGTTCATTTGCGCCGATCACGCTGAGAATGACTTCGTATGGAGCAATCGAAAGTGGCCAGATCAGGCCTTGCTCGTCGTGCTTTGTCTCCGCCAGGCCCGCGAGAATCCGGTTCACGCCAATTCCATAGCACCCCATGATGATGGGCTGGCGATTCTCGGTTTCGTCATCGTATAGGGCACCCATGGAGACACTGTACTTGGTGCCGAGTTTGAAGACGTGTCCGACTTCGATTCCATGCACCAGTTCGAGCGTTCCTTCACCCCGCGGACTGGGATCCCCTGCAGCCGCATTACGAAGATCAAACGTCGTCGTTAGTTGGTAGTCACGCGCGACGTTGACGTTGACCAGGTGATGGTCCCCTTCGTTTGCCCCGACGATGGCATTGACGACGAGAGGTACGTCGTGGTCGGCATAGACAGGGCATTTAATGCCGACGGGCCCGGCAAATCCAACCGGAGCACCAGTCACTTGCGCGATCGTGTCAGGGTCTGCGAGTTCCAGTGTCGCGGCGGCCAGTGCGCGCCGGATCTTTCCCTCATTTGCTTCATGATCGCCTCGCAGAAGGACCGCGACAGGCTTGCCATCCGCAAGGTAGACGAGCGTTTTGATCGTCTTCTCTGGTTTGCACTTGAGAAACTTGCACAGCGACTCGATGCTGCCGACATCGGGTGTGTGAAGCTTTGTTAATGGCTTGGCGTCGGGTGACGTAGTGATCTCGGGTGGCTTGCGACCGGTTTCTGCCCGTTCCAGATTGGCCGCGTAATTGGTTTTCTTGCAGAAAACGATCTGGTCTTCACCGTTAGAGGCCGGGATCATGAATTCATGCGAAGCATCGCCACCAATCGGACCGCTTTCGGCTTCAACTGGGATGTAATCGAGTCCACAGCGGGCGAAGATCCGGCAATATGCGCGGTATATCTTCTGGTAAACTTCGTTAAGCGACTCAATCGATGAGTGGAAGCTGTAAGCATCCTTCATCAGGAATTCGCTGGTTCGCAGGATTCCAAAGCGGGGACGCTCTTCGTTTCGGAACTTCGTCTGAATCTGATAGACCGTCAGCGGCATCTGGCGGTGGCTGCTGAGGTGGCGTGACATCAAATCGGTCACGACTTCTTCATGAGTCGGACCAAGTGCCATATGGACGTTCCGATCACCTCGCCGGACGTTGAAGTTGATCAGCACGTTGCCGAAAGCTTCCTTGCGGCCGGTTCTTTCGAACAGGTCAATCGGTTGCAGTGCCGGCATGAGGATTTCCAGCGCTCCCGTCGCGTCCATTTCTTCCCGGACGATCGCTTCAGCCTTTTTCAGGGCGCGGACACCCAGCGGCAGGTACGTATAGGCCCCTGCCATTAGTTGTCGGATCAGTCCCGCACGCAGCATCAGCTGATGACTGGGGACCTCGGCGTCCGACGGGATTTCCTTCATCGTCGGGATAAATGTTTGTGACCAGCGCAAGGCAGATTCCTTTCAGATTAATCGATCAGTTAATGGAGCCAGGAGTGTATTCCGTGGAACACGGCGAGTGAAGTGCGGTTATTTACCCGCAATTTTTGCAAAGAACCCTTTCGCCCGCCTGCTCTCGATGAACGGTTCTGGCTGGTTGTGTCATTCTGTCAGGACAGAGAATCGAACCCGGGTGACGTTGTTGCGTGCGGCGGTGAGTAGCAGCGGTTCGACTTTACTGTAGGGAACCGTTCGGTCAGCCCGGATGCGTAGTTCCGTGGCGGTTGCCCCATGCCTGGCGATCAGTTGCTGCAGACGCTGTTCGACTTCTGCTTCAAGAATGGGAGTTGTTCCCATTGACAACAGGCCCGTTGGTGTGACGGTGACCACCAGACGACTCGGCGATTCGGCTTCGTCTTTTCCTTGTGATGCCAGTGGAAGATCAATCCGTTCCAGATGTTCATTTCGAATGAAATGACTCGCGACAAGGAAAAAGATGATCAACAGGAACACGACATCGATCAGTGGTGTAATGTTGAATGTGAAGCCCCGATCTTGCGTCCGCGAGGGGATTCTCATCCACGAGTCTCCCGCCGAGCTGGTGTCGCACTTGCGGGGTCGGCTGCCGCGCTCGTCCTCCGTTCGTCGCGCCGTCTTGCGGATGATCGCTTGAAATCGGCAAAAACTTGCTCGGCTGTCAGTGCCGTCTGAGCCACCAGTTCGTCGATTCGGTTGCGGAAAAAACCAAAAGCGGCGATGGCGGGAATCGCGACAATCAATCCGAACAGCGTGGTCACCAGGGCCTTGTAAATCCCAGGTGCCAGTTCACTGACCTGCGGATTCGCTTTGCGTTCGAACTCCATGAACGCCAGGATCATTCCCCAGACGGTTCCCATCAGGCCGAGCATCGGAGCAACGGTGCTGATCATGGAGAGGTACTCAATTTTCCGCATCAGCCGCGCGGCCTGCTGGGCGGCGGCGTCCTCCATGGCTTTCTCGACTGCTGAATAACCGAGTTCAATTTCCCTCAGTCCTGCGGCGAGTAGGTACCCCAGAAAGCTATGGCTGGCGACACTCCGCTCCTCAGCGACTTTAATCTGACCTTGGGCAATCAGCTTCTGAATATCCTCGCTCAGCCCCTCGGGCATGAGTGTCCGCCGACGAATCGTCAGCAAGTGTTCGAAGATCAGCGCCAGCATGGCGAGGCTGAGAGCCACGATGATGTAACCAATCGCGCCGCCGTCGGCGAACATCTGTCGGACATCGATTGTGGGGACGGGTGGGCGTGCTACCGCAGCGGTGGGTTCTTCCGCGAAGACGGCTGTCGATGGAATGAGCACCACGAGGCACAGAAAGGCGATCCGCAAAACCCCGATCCAGAAGTTCGTCATTCTTCAGCCAACTCCTTCAGCCGACGCCTCATTGTCGTGGCTCTCAATGACAGGTAAGCCTTCGTGAAACAGAGGACGCTGGTTTTTGCATGGTGCTCTCAACCTCGCGGCAAGTTTTCCGTCAGACGACCAAATGGGACGAGCGACCGACGTCGTCCTACGGTAGCAGCAATTCGGGAAGGTTGGCAGATCGACTGCCGGGAAGCGGAGGGTTGTCCGCTGATCGAAATGTGAAGACGACCGAATACTTTGTCTGATTGGACGAATTCCGGCTGGCGGCGTGAAGCGTCCGGCAGTGGAAAAAGAGGACGTCGCCGGGGTCGAGTGAGACGAACTGCTTCGTGCTGATCAGGTCTGCATTCTCTTCAAGGTCGCTTCGGAAAAAGAGTTCTTCATCCAGGCGGCGGCGATCGAGCGTCAGTGTATGTGAATGGGGAATGACCTGCAGGCAGCCATTCTCAGGTTGCTCTGTTCCCAGCGCGATCCATGTATTGATGAGCTCTGGACGTTGAAACGACCAGTAGCGGATATCCTGGTGCCAGCCCGTCTCGCTGCTGAACTGGGGTTGCTTGGTCATGATGCAGTTGTGATGTGCGAGAGGACAGACGACTCGGGGACCGAGTAGCTGTTTGAGTCGTCCCAGCACTTCAGGTCGAATCATCCATTCCGTGAACAGAAAGCTGCGGCTGTGTGCCTGCTTGAGACGCCGAACCGTCCGGCCTCCTTCCGCCTCCCGTGATTCGGGGGCGCCAGGGTAGTGCAGATCCGCCTCGTACTCGATCGGCTCAACGCTTTCCCTGAGGCCATAGTCTGTCACACGACGCATTGCAGCGACATCGTCTGCCGCCGCCAATCCGCGCACGACGATAAATCCATCTCGTCGAAATTGTTCGAGTTGTGATTGGGTAAACAGCTGCGTCGCGAGGTCGAGTGTGGCTGACGGCACGTCAACAAACTCCGTTCCAGTTAGGTGGCTCATCCTTTGATGTCAAACTCTTTTATCTTCCGATACATCGTGCGTTCACCGATGCCCAGCATATGCGCCGCCTCTTCGCGTTTTCCCCCTGTCAGTTCCAATGCACACTGGATGTAGTACTTTTCGACCTCGGTAAAGGGGCGGCCGATCAGGGAATCCGCACCGTGGACATGCCCCTGTCCATCCTGATTTTCCGCATTTAATCCGAGTGGGGCAATGTCGGGGGGAAGGTCGTCGATATCAAGACGTCCATCCTTGTCCAGAATGATCATCCCTTCGAGCGCATTTCGAAGTTCGCGAACGTTGCCGGGCCATTCGTAAGCGATCAATGCCTGTTGGGCCTGACGCGTGACGATCGGCAACGGGCGATGATGACGCGCCGAGAGTTGTTTAAGGAAGTAATCAACCAGCAGCGGTATATCGCTGCGACGCTCACGTAGTGGTGGAAGCTCGATCGTGACGACTGCCAACCGGAAGTAGAGGTCTTTGCGGAAGGTCCCTTTTCGGATCCCTTCCTGCATGTCGGCGTTGGTGGCGGCAACGACACGAACGTTGACGTCCATCTCTTCATTGGCGCCAATGCGTGACACTTTACGGTCTTCCAGAACTCGCAGCAGCTTGATCTGGGTCGCCATCGGCATTTCACCGACTTCGTCGAGGAAGAGCGTTCCTCCGTTGGCGTATTCGAATTTTCCAATTCGTTTTCCCACCGCGCCAGTGAAAGCTCCCTGCTCGTGTCCGAACAGTTCTCCTTCGAGCAGGCTTTCCGGCAGGGCGGAAATGTTCAGGGGGACAAAGGGTTTATTCTTGCGTTCGCTATTCTGGTGCAGGGCCCGTGCGGCCAGTTCCTTGCCCGTTCCGCTTTCGCCCAGAATCAGGACCGTGCTGTCGGTGGAGGCGACGCTGCGCAGCTTTTCCATGACCCGCTGCATGGCCGGGCTGTTGCCAATGACCCCTTCATAGCCAAATTTTTCGTCGAGTCTGCGGCTGAGTTCCGCATTGCTCCGCAGGAGTCGCACCCGGCTGGATGCCTTCTCGACCGCATGTCGCAGTTCGGTGATGTCCAGGGGCTTGGTGAGGTAGGTATGGACACCGTGCTGGCCGGCGGCGACTGCTGTCTTGATGGACGCGTGGCCTGTCAGCAGAATGACTTCCGCGTCGGGGAGCTCTTCTTTGGACTTGCGGAGAACTTCGAGACCATCGATTTCATCCATCATCAGATCGGTGACGATGACGTCATAAGTCTGGCTCTCGATCAGCGCGACCGCCCGTTTACCAGAAGCAGCGACAGTACAATCGTACCCCACCCGTTGCAGGCTCTCCGCGACCGCTTGAGCGTGAGCCTCGTCATCATCGACAATCAGTACGCGGATCGAGATCCCGGAGAGATCGACCTGAGTACCTTCCTTCCCCGACATGCGGAATGCCTTGTTAAATCTGTGAGATCGATCGAAATTCAGTAGTTGAGTTTCTGGTCAGGAGCTTGCGTTGTCTAGTTTAGACCCCCGATTGGAATAAAACTACCGGCCATTTCAATGACTCGATTTCCGTGCGCAATTTCTGATGCATTCTACTGCGGCGGTTCTCTGAATCGGGGAGCGCAAATTGCCCCCACAAGCTCAAGCGCCCAAGGGAAGTGCAGGGACCAGGCGGCTCGACAACCGCAGTGGTTTTGCGAGCTCGGGCAGCACTTCAGGGGCCTGACCGTCAGCGGGCCCGTCGTGCCTTGCACAATTGCCTCAGTCGGTGAGGTTTACGCCCGGCGGGTGATCCCGATGTCTAGGCAGAACTGTCCGTCGGTTCCTTCTTTGTTCTGCTTTGCACCTGCGATGAGAGGTAGTGCAGGTGTCGCTTGGCATACTCCAGCCAATCGCGAGCCCAGACGAATTCAGTGGCGAGAATCGCCAGGCCAAGCGGAATCACCAGCACTGCGGGGCCAGGAAACACGATCATCGCGATGCCGATCAACAAGACGGTCGACCCCAGGACGAACACCACGATTTTCCGTGCCTGTTTCCAAAGCCAGACACGGAATCCCGACGGCTCTGTGACCTGAAAATCCGCTTTCTCAGTCGCGTCGTCGTCATTGTTGGGTGCGTTGCGATCGGGTGACTCCATCCCTGCTATCTCCTGATACAAACCACTAACACAAAAGCGGAACACAGAAAATACCGTTCCGCAACGAGTGCAAGGTTCTCGTAAACCCGAGAATCTTCTTCCTTCGGTTTGAGGGCTCGGACATAAACGCAGCGAAGGAAAGGGTTTCTATTGGTGGGGATGGAGTTGTGCCAATCGATTCGGCTCCGAGTTCTGGAATGAATGCGTCCAAGTAAAGAAACGCGATGGGGCTCGAGAGGATCACTCACCTTTCCACTGAGGGACGCGTTTTTGCAGAAACGCCGAGATTCCCTCTTGGGCGTCATGCTTTAACGCGTTATCTGTCATGATGTTAGTCGCTCGGTCGTACGCCGTGGATTCGTCCAGATTCAGTTGATCATAAAACGCACGCTTGCCAAGTTGGAGGGTCATGGGACTGCTGGCGACAATCGCGTCCGTCAACTCCTTGACTGTGGTGTCGAGCTCCGCGGCAGGCACGACCCGGTTCACGAGCCCGACTTCGAGTGCTCGATCGGCGCTGATGGGAATTCCTGTGAGCAGCATCTCCATTGCAACTTTGGCCGGAACGGCTCGTACGAGGGGCACCATCGGGGTCGAGCAGAACAGTCCGATCTTGACGCCCGGGGTGGCAAATTTGGCTTCCGCTGCGGCCACCGCGAGATCGCAAGCCGCGACGAGCTGGCAGCCGGCGGCAGTCGCAAGTCCCTGGACCCGTGCGATCACGGGCTGGGGAAGTCGTCGGATTTGTTGCATCACACTCGAGCAGCGTGCGAATAGGGCTCCGTACTCACTTTCGGATCGCCCGACCATCTCACCCAGGTCATGACCTGAACAAAAAACAGGCCCCGCGGCAGCGAGAACCACGACTCGTGTTTGAGGGTCGCTGGCAATCTGGGTCAACGCCTGGCCAAGTTCAGTCAGCATGGCCTCTGAGAGTGCGTTACGTCGCTCGGGGCGATTCAGGGTCAATCTCGTGACACCAGATTGAGTTTCAACAAGCAGCATGGTGGTTCCCGTCTCAAACTGAATACAGGCGGTCGTCGGCAAATGAATTGGAATCTGGAATAGAGAGTATTCTGCATTAGAGTAACTCACCCGCGTGAGTGCTCCGTAGCGTGCAGATCAACCCGCTGAAGATCTCGCTACCGTGGAAGGTGTGCCGATTTTATCTTCATTGGGCTATGGCTGTCCTCATGAAACGAGCTGACCTATCAATGTGGCCGTCTTCGCTCAGGCATGGGGACAGGGGGCTACGAGGAAGCGGGAAGCTCCCTTCTTCCTCGGAAAAGTCAGCTCTGATATCGAGATGCACAAGAAGGTGGCATTTGGGGGCCAGCGAACCGGCCCCAGAATGCCATCCCTAGGGGTTCAGCTTGCTTTTACGATGGGGTTGGTGAGCGTCCCAATTCCCAGAATTTCAATGCTCGACGTATCACCATTGAGGAGCGTGAAATTATCGGGCGGGACGATTCCGGTACCTGTCAGCAGGAAGGCGCCGGTGGCGAGGTCATTCTCGCGTGTCAGCCAATCGACCAGTTCGTCGAACTCCCGTTTCATCTGTCCCAAGTCGGTTTCGCCGCTGAACACGGTGCTGCCATCGCGCTCAATGGTCAGTCGAATCTTTGTTGCGGTCCGATCGAGTGGCTTCTCGGGGATGAGGATGAAGGGGCCGAGGCCGCAACACTGATTGTAAACTTTGGCCTGGGGGAGGTAGAGAGGATTCTCTCCCTCAATGTCTCGTGCGGACATGTCGTTTCCGACGGTGAATCCAACCAACCGTTTGGCAGGAGAAATCACCAGCGCCAATTCCGGTTCGGGGACACTCCAGTTACTGTCGGCACGCACTCGCAATGGCTCGCCTGGCCCGGAGACTCGGTTCGGGGTGGATTTGAAGAAGATCTCGGGACGTGGTGCGGTGTAGACGCGGTCATAGTGAGACGCACCCGTCTCCGACTCCTGCATTCGAGCCACCTGGCTCCGTTTGTAGGTCACGCCAGCCGCCCAGACTTCCTGTCGGTCAATCGGCGCGGCAATGGTCACCAGTCGTGGATCGAGCAGCGGTGCCTTGGGGTCGATCAGGAATCGAGCCAGACCGATCGGGTCGGGAGAGTTCACGATGTCCATTAAGGTGCGGGCATGGTCGACTTGAGTCAGGTCCAGCAGCCGGAACTGTCCGTCATCTTCGACCATCGCAACTCGAGTGGAACCATCAGCCAGGCGCAGCTTGGCGAGACGCATGAGGATACCCTTAGGGACGAGCTTTCAGTGGAAATGTCAGGCTGCAGAAGATCGCAGAACGACACCCGGCTCGCAAGTAGTTCGTGTTGTCGCACCGCGGCGGGTGGCCACCGATGACGCAAGAGCGACCACTTCACCATCACGAAGATGCTCCAAGGATGGAAGGCCGGGATGAGGGAGCGTTGAGTAACCATCAATGCAAGTGCCGATTGCGATCGTGTTCCTCACTGAGCACCCCCGCGGCAGGTCGAATTCTGTTCTTTGTTTTCATGGTACTACCGCTGCTGTGGGTTTGTAGCGGTTGTATGCACGGTGTCCCGTTGCAGCTTTTTTTGTGCAAGCGGACTCAATGGTTCTCGTGGGCGATTCAGGCCGATATAGTGACCAGGAGCGGTCCGACTAACCTTTGCCGGATACAGAGTGAACATTGAGCATCCTCTGCGGGAGAATGATCTTCATGCAATGTTACCTGCCACGCAGGCTGATGGCTGGCCTTCGCATTGATGTCGGTTTCTGGTGCGGATCACTCCGTCACACTGCGAGCCGCCCCTTCCGCGGTACCTGTTTTCGGCTTTTGCTCTTAAGCGCAGTACTTCTGCTGTCGAACAAACTCGGTTTATGTGCCGATGCGACGCCGGGAACGGCAGCGAGATCCCGCCACTGGGCGTTCCAGCCAGTAGTACGACACACCGCTCCTGATCATGCGGTGAGGAGGGTCTCGAAGCTCGAAAATGAAATCGATGCTTTCATTGCTGCTTCGCTCGAGTCTCAGGGGCAGCATATTTCTGAGCCGGCAGATCGCGCGACCTTGCTGCGCCGAGTCACGTTTGATCTTGTGGGGCTTCCCCCCACTCCAGAAGACGTGGCCGCATTTCTGGCGGACGATTCTCCTGACGCATTCGAACGAGTCGTCGATCGGCTTTTGAGTCACCCCCACTACGGCGAGACATGGGGCCGGAACTGGCTGGATGTCGTTCGCTTTGCGGAGACCGCAGGGTTCCGGGAGGATCCTCTCCGTCCTTACGCTTATACGTACAGGGATTATGTCATTCGCTCGTACAACCGCGATCTTCCCTTTGACCGGTTTGTGATGGACCAACTGGCCGGAGACGAGCTTTTTCCGGATGATACAGAATCACTCGCAGCGACTGGCTACTGCCGGATGTGGCCGGACGAAAGTAACGCCTCGGACATTCTGTTGGCTCGACAGACGGCGCTGGACGACTTGACCGGGAATGTCGGAGCTGTGTTTCTGGGGTTATCGATTGGATGTGCGCAGTGTCACGATCACAAGTTTGACCCGCTGCTTCAGACCGACTTCTATCAATTGCAGGCCTTCTTTTCTGGAATTGTGCTGGAAGATCAGGTTCCGCTCGGAACACGGGATCAACTGGCCGCATATCGTCAGGAGGAAAGCGCCTGGCTGGCAGAGACGGCAGAACTGCGTCGGGAACTGGCTCTCCTCGAGCAACCAGCGCGCGTGAAGCTGCAAGGTGAGCGGCGAATGAAGTTTCCTGCGGAAGTGCTCGAGGCATTGGATACTCCGCTGGAAGACAGAACGACGATGCAAAGGCAACTGGCGTTCTGGAGTGCGAGGCAAATGGGTGTGAAGGAAGAAGACATTCCGAAACATCTCGACGAAGCGGCACGGGAACGCCGGGAACAGGTGCTGGCGAGTCTCGCTACGGCCAGGCAAAGGCAGCCGCGGCCGCCTCGTGAATCCAATCTGATGGCTGTTGCAGAGCTGACGTCGATTCCTCCTGCAACCTTCCGGATGGAGTCGGGGAGCTATGATCAACCGCGAGAGCAACTGGAGCCTCATTTTCCCGTCGTATTAAGAACCGAAAAAACGGCCGCTGCTCCTTCCATCGCGCCCCCTACCAATCGAACGTCAGGACGCCGCTCCGAGTTGGCTCGCTGGCTCGTATCTGCGGATCACCCATTGACGCACCGCGTCTGGGTGAATCGGCTGTGGCAGGGGCATTTCGGACAGGGGTTGATTGCTAACGCCAACGACTTCGGTACGCAGACGCCTGCGCCAGTGCATCAGGACCTGTTGGACTGGTTGGCGAGCGAATCGATTCGGCAGGGGTTCCATTCCAAGCCGCTTCACCGACGGATCGTTTCATCGGCGACTTACCGTCAGGCTTCCTCGCTGAAATCGGATTCGGACTCGCTGTCTGGAATCAAGGAGTCTCACGAAGTCGCCTCACCTTATTCGGCGTTTCCTCGTCACAGGCTTTCCTCCGAGCGAATCCGTGATGCGTGGCTGGTCGCTTCGGGACAGCTCAACGATTCCATGTACGGACCGGGCACCCGACCGGAGCTTCCTCCGAACTTCACCAGCCTGGAATGGAAAGTGAGTGAGCCGGCCCAGCAGGTGCGGCGTTCCGTTTATCTGTTCGCAAAACGGAACCTCCCGTACCCGATGATGGCTGCATTCGATTTTCCGGATATGCACGAAGCCTGCGGTTGTCGAACCAAGACGACGATTGCTCCACAAGCTTTAATGCTCCTCAATGACCGAATCATTCTTAACGCGGCGCGACAGCTGGCATCTCGAGCACGCTTGGAAGCCACTTCGGCTGACCCGGCGGCGACGGTCGAACGAGCCTGGCAGATCGCATTCAGCCGCACTCCGACAGAAAGTGAAGTTCGTTCGGCCCTCAAGTTCATTGCCGACCAGTATCAACTGGTGACGGACGCTGCTGAGCCGACAATAGGAGAGACCCCGGGGCGAAATACCGAGCACGAAGCTCTCGTGGACTTCTGCCACGCTCTCCTCAACGCGAACGAATTCCTGTTCGTTGACTGAATTCGTCGACTGAAGGGGTGGCAGGATGTGCGGAGGGCAACGATGAATGCCCTTCCGCCAGTACGCTTGCTGATCGCCAGCAAATGAACCCACTTTCCGCATTGCCGTAGGGCGAAGTGTCCGTGCTTCCTGGCAGGACTCCTTCGCTTTCGAGGCCTGCTCATAATGACAGTGCGTGTTTGTCAGTTCGAATCGCAGCCAAACACGCACTTTGCCCGGAATGAGTCACACTACGATCGCAGTCCGGCGGAAGACATCAGCTTCCGAGTTTCTCGATACGCTTCTTCCACCCACGCTTCGATCTGATCGGGCTCGGGGCTGTATTCGAGTTCGATCGAGACCGCGCCATCGATTTTGAGCTTCGCAATTTCTTTGAGGTAGGGCTCAAACTGAACGACACCGCGACCGGGAGGGAGGTCTCCATGCACTTTGCCGTCGCAGTCAGAGATGTGGACATGAATCGCTTTGCCGGCAAGCTTTCCGATGTCTGTTGAGGGAACATTCGCCAGGACAAGGTGCGAGATATCGATGTTGGCTCGCACCGCATCATGATCCACATCGTCAATGAAACGGACCATGTTGTCGATGTTGTTGAGAAGCGAGAGTGGGAACGGTTCGAGTTCCAAGGCGATTTTCAGGCCGAGTTCCGCTGCGTAATCACCCAGGCGCTGGCAGTTCTCGACTGCGAAACCCCATTGCTCTTCTGCCGGAATGACTTCGTGATTCCAGATGTACTCGCCCAGAACCAGCAACACGTTGCTTGCGGAGAATTCGTAAGCGAGATCAAGGTACTTCGCCACGCGGTCAACGTGAAACCGCTGCACACTTGGATTGAAATCGATAAGCCCGGTTGCGACGCAGCAGATCGAGACGATCGGCAAGCCGTGACGATCGCACTCGCGTCGGATCAGTTGACGTTCCCGCACATCGATGTCGAGCGGATCGGCGAAGATATCGATCGTATCAAAGCCCAGCTTTTTGGTTTGTTCAATTCCCCAGGCGGTTTCACGTCCCGCCTGAGCCCACGCTGAGTTGATCAGTCCAAGCTTCATTGCTGCATTTCTCTGGTTCTAACCTCCGACGGAGTGTCGGATTATTTTTTGTTGCGGAAGAGTTTGTCGAGGCCATTTTTCACGGCGTCGTCGAGTTTGTCGCCAACCTTATCCTGAATCAATCCTTCCAATGCGGAATTGCCGAATTGCTTCGTCAGATTCCCCAGAACACGCGAATCCAGTTGAGGACGCGTCAGTGTCCCATTGATTGGAATCTGAACGGACTGTCCTTTCAGGCCCGCAAAAATCTTGTTGTCGCCCAGCCATTCATCCCGGATTGCGATCTCGGCAACAAGTTGAATTGTCTCATCGGTCCCGACCGAGCCCCTCGTCTTAACCGAGACGTTCTTTACCATGAAGGTCATGCCTTCGTGGTAAACTCGCCCCTGTTCCAACTTGAACGGAATCTGCTGTTCTGGCATCTGCAACCAGACCCGTTCCTTACTCAGTTCCCCTGCCTGACGACGCAGCAGAAGAGCCTGGATCTGGTCGATGGCTCCCACAATCTGAAGTGCCAATGGGCCCGGACGGACTTGAGCTGTGTGCACGGCGAGGGACCCCGCAATGCTGCCGGTAGCCGGATCAAGCAGCGGCAAGGAAGCTCCAGCCACATCCAGTGAAAGCTTTCCTTCGACTTCTGCGCTGTCTGCCAGAGTTGGAACAACGAACTTCAACCATCCATGGCACAACTCAGGTGACAGCCGAATCTGATCGATCACCTTTTCCTTCGGCAGGGTGAGCAGCATCGGATTCGTTTCGAGGTGTACCGTGGGGGTAAGATGCAGCTTGCCTTCGTTGACCACCAGATCGAGTGGAGCGAATTGGCAGATGCCCTGTTCCATTTTCATCGAAATGTCACCGGGGCCGGCGACGATTCCATAGACGTTGGCCGTTGACCAGCCCACACCCGCCTGAGCGGTCAGGTCTGACAAGCTACTTGTACCGGGCAACGGTGCAGGTCCCGCAGCGTTCGAACCGGGGCGAAACGAAACTGTCGAGGCTTTCGTCTTGCCTGGAGGTGTTGTTGCCGGGGGGGGCGACGCGCTGGCGAGCGATCCTTTGATGGAGAAGGGACGACGGTCCTTGCCAGTGAGCTGGATGTTTTTACCGAGTTGCTCACCAAATCGTCTCACCAAGCGTTCCCAGTCATAGCCCAGTTCGCCGCTCAGATCGATCGACTGTGTGGTCAGGCATGCGTCTAACTTGCCGTTCGCACTGACAGAAACTCCATCGACATCAAGGGTTGACGATTCGAGAACCAACTTGTCAGCAGCGACATTGTAGGTGCCTCGAGCCGCCGCTTTGAGCTGAGGTTCTTTCCAGAGTGCGACCCATGCGGGGGGGCCACCTGGTGGAGTGCTCAATCCTGCGACGACCAGCTTGTCGATTTGCGTAACGAGGTTGGCGGTGATGGCACCCTCGTTCTGCTGGAGATCGGCTTTACCACTCAGCGAACCAATCAAGTAGTACTCAGGATTCTCCAGTGCGAGATTTTTCCAGTGAGTGATCTGTTTCAAGTCTGCTTGATAGGTCGCTGTTCCTACCAGGCGAGTCAGTCCCTGCGGGCCGAGGGCACAATCCAGGCCATCAATTTCCACCGACAGCGAACTTCCAGCCAGCGACGTTTTTGGTGAGGTC
>NZ_DASWWZ010000020.1:0-3639 GCF_036405755.1 Schlesneria sp. | reverse complement strand
CTGGCGAGTTCGAGCACGCTCGAGCGCTGCGTCAATTTCCTTTTGGATCACAGGGAGTGGATTGAGGGGAGTTAACGGGTTGTCGACTGCCGTGACACGGTTCGTTTTGGGGTCCCAATGAACGGGACCGAATCGGGCTGGGGATGGATTATTCCTCAGCACGTGTCCCAGAGCGTCATCCTTGTTGAAGTGCCAGAATTCGTAGGGGAAATGAACCAGTCCCTCGGATTCCAGCATGGCTGTGATTTCGAGGCGATTCTTAAGTGCTTCGGGCTCAACGAAGGGAGACCGCATCGGCGTCCGTTCGCTCATCTCAAGATAATGATTGCCCCGCCAGACTTCGCTGCCATCCTCGCGTGAGAACACAGACACGTCGATGGCCGAACCTGACATGTGAGTCCCGATCTTCGGAATGTTCGCGATTAAAACAATCGCACGACGGAAGACCAGTTCAGCAGACGGAATCTCGCCACCGTTCTCCCAGATGCATTTATTCAGGATCGCGTCGAAAAGTTCTGGCTTACGTACGAGTTGGCCCTGCATCTCTAACGAACGGAAGGCATCCTCGATTTTCAGGATCCAGCCCCGATCATTCATCGCTTTACCAACGGCCATGACGACGCTGACCAGGCTTTCCCGCATGAAGAACACGCGTTCGAGGTCACCTGCAATTTTTGAGGTCGAGAACTGCATCTCGATGCCCGCTGACTTGGCCGCTTCAGGCAATGAGGCGAAGCCCTCTCCACACTCTTCAACGGGGTGTGTTAAGAGAAGCTGGACAATGTCATAGCCCCGCTCCATCTGTTCAGCCCAATACGTACGTCGGGCTGCTTCGTCTGTCTGACTCATCTTTTCTCGACCTTATCGAATAAAGGCAATATCGGGGTTCGGACCACATCAGAAACACGTCAGACGACTTGATCACGAACGACGGAACACATCGGCAACGGGCTCAAACTCACGCACAACATCCAGCGGGAACATTGGATGGCTGCACTTTTTGTGACCCAATGACTTCACATTCGCGCTGGTCGATCCCGGAGCATCAACGTTAATCAACTTCGCGCACCAGTCCGCAAACATGTGATGTTCGCAGTGCGGAGACTTCACGACCACCAGATTGAACCGCCGAGGATCCTGACCGTTGGCATAGAAATAAGATCGATCAAACAGACTGACGGGCCGGGTTCCGACAACGAGCGTCAGGTTGTCGGCTTCCAGTACGGCAGTGTCTCCGGAATCCCAGGGCCAGCCGAAGGACTCGCTGAAGAACTTCCCATCCGACAAGAGTCGAACTCGCGCGACAATCTCCAGCGGCTGGAAGCGCGCCGAGTCAACCGCCCCCCCAACCTTCGTCTGAATCATTGCACCAACGCCGGCCTTGAAGGCCTGCTGGACTGCTGCGGGGTCGACAATCGGAGCCAGTACCCGCCCACGGTAACATTGCTTCACAACTTCACGAATGATGGCGTTGCTGTCTCCTGACGCGCCGGAGCTGGTGGCATCTGCGGCATCCATCAGGACCACTGTCCCCTCAGGGATTTCGGCAGCAATTCGAATGCTGTCGGAGAGACTGGTCAGCGGAACCTGCATCTTCTGGTGATGCTTCCAGAAGATCCGGGCGATGTCGGTCGCCTTCTGTTTGGCCCCCTCTTCATCACCATCCATAACCACGATGCAGTTACTTCGCAGTTCAGGAACGTCTGTGAACGGATTACCCCACATGACGCTGGCCCCAAGGCCTCCCTTCGTGGATTCAATCTCCTTTGCCACCTGAATGCACTCACGGATGAGTCCCGTCTCTGTGATCATTTCATCGCCGCGTGCCAGCACGGGAATTTTTACGCGAGCGGTCACAGGCCGTGCTCCCTCGGCCAGAATCTTCATCAGCAGTCTGGCCGCACGGACACCCGTCTCAAAGAAGTCCACATGCGGATAAGTATGAAAGGCCACGACGGCGTCACTCAGTCGTAACATTTTGTCAGTCAGGACGCCGTGGAGATCGAGCGATACGACGAATGGGATCGATTCCCCAAGGATTCCGCGGGCAATCTCCAGCAAGGCCCCTTCCGGATCATCTTCCGAAGCAGCCTGCATCGCTCCGTGCAGCGAGAAATAGGCCGCGTCGACCGGCCCCGAGTCTTTTGCCTGTTGAAGACACTTCGCGAAATCATCACACAATCGCTTGAAGCTTTCCGCCGTCAGAACCCCACCTGACGTATTGGCACTTGCCCCGAATGTGGGTGCCAGTTTCACACTTGAATCTGCGTCGAAAACGCTAAGTGCCCCGCCGACTTCCTCGCGAACTTTGCGATGATGTGACAGCAACTGCTCTCCCCGCACGATGCGGAAATCTTCAAAACAACTGCTGGTGGGATTGAAGGTGGAAACTTCCTGTTTGCATTCGGCAATCACGATTCGAGGCATTTGTCTCTTCACTGTCATCAGGTAGGTGCGGTTCGGACAACGTCAATTGAGCGGAGAACGGACGACTATTTCGTCGGCTTGAAGGACTCAAACACGTCCGCCAGTACCTTGTCTGCAAGTCGTCCCAGTTCGTCAAGGATGATTGGTTCGGCTTCCGGCAGAAGTGGCGACATGTTGGGCTCATAACCACCGTACTGGTGAGACTCGGCGGTGCAGATATATCCCAGACTTCCATTTGCATAACCGATGACAATTGGAATAGCCCGGTCAGCGATCGCTTGTTCAATCTGAAGACCATATTCCACCATGGGCTCGCCCGGCATCGTCAGCAGCAGGAAATCCCCAATTCGCAGCGCCTGCAGCTCACAACGTTGCTTCTCCTGTTTGCCCGGCAGTTCGATGATGCTTGTGGCGCACTTGAGAGGATAAATGGTTTTGCGTTTCGACAGCTCTTCCCGCACCACACTTCGATCTGCAGCACGGACCACGGCGCAGCCAAGGTTCCGCCCCGTCCACTTGATATCGGCTTCGTCGCCACAGCGATACGGCACTCCCGGAAGATTCGGTCTGATGTCTCCGGCACACCCTTGCAAAAACAGGGTTTTGGTTTTCGGACCGTAGATCGTTTCCACAAACGTCTGAGCTTCTCCCGGGAAATCGGCTGTGATCTTGGGGAAACCACCCGGAAACGGTGGAGTCAATTTATCTCCCCAGGTAAACACACACGGATGACAGACCGCGTGCATCAATACCGCCATCGGTTCCAGCGAGCGACCGTCGTCGATCCTCAGGACTTTCACACGATGATCACAGGGGCCTTCAGGATTCAACCGCACGACGGCGCGCCCGTTAATCACTTTCCGTCGGTTAATGTTGAAGTCGATGCGATCTTCGCCATAGCCGATCGTCACCGGTCTCATTTCTTTGGCAGCTGCGGCCCCGGCAGCACCGATCTTCGCCGTGGTCTCTCGATTCCAGGCTGCTTCACGGACCCAGCCTGGCCCTGAATGATTGTGTGAGGCTGCCACCAGCACATTCTCATGAGGCGTTCCTGTCCCCTGCGAGATTGCATCCCGCAGCATCTCGACCATCTCTGTCGGTGCGTCAATGAGATCCACCGTGACGATCGCGGCCTGCGTCTGCTCGTTGGCAATTAACAGGATGCCGGCTCGAAGAGGATCTCTCACCCCATTCGTAGGCCGAACGTGCCCC
>NZ_DASWWZ010000019.1:0-4507 GCF_036405755.1 Schlesneria sp. | reverse complement strand
AGTGAGCTTCAAGGATCAGCGGTCCTCAGGTTCCCGCGATTCGGGGGCTGGGGCGGGTTCTGGTTTGAGGCCGAAGCCGACGGGGTCCATGTAGCAGTCGGCGGCGAGCCACCAGGCGCGGGCGTAGCGGAAGAGGATCAGGGGCATGATCAGGCAGTAGATCAGCAGGGGGACGGTCAGGGCCTTGTTGGAGATGTGGGCTCCGTAGTGCAGGGCCATGTAGGCGGATGTCATGGTGATCACCATGAACCCGTAGTTCAGGTACGTTGAGCCCAGGAAGTAGCCGGGGGCTCGTTCGTACTTCAGCGAACAGTGCGGGCAGTGCGTGTGCATCACCAGCAGTGACTTGAATAGGGGGCCGACGCCGCAGCGGGGGCAGCGCAGCCTTAGGGCTCGACTCATCAGTGACCCGGAATTGCTATCTGCCATGGAAATTCTCCTTCGCTGAACGGGTTGTTCGCCGCATCGCTGCGACGTGATTTTCGGTTTGTCTGGTTGCCGGGTGCTGGTGGGTTGGCGGTTCGTGCGGGTTTGACGGGTCGTTCGTCTGACCTGATTCGGATTGCTGTGCCCGGGTCTCGTCCTCCGCCACTCTAGGCTATCCCGAGCCCTCCATGTCGCGGGAGCAAGATATTCGCCCGCGAACGAACTGGCCGTCCTGATCGAATGGCACGTTCGTGGATCAGGCTCGCTGTTCACTCTTTCTGTTGTACAGACTTTCTATTGTACGGTGACGGGACACGAGGCGAAGCGGGAAAGAGGCGGGATGGTCTGCTTGCGGATGGCTTTTCCTGTAAACGGGAATTACCGGGTCGGTGATTTCTCGAGAAGGGAGGGAGCTTTCTCTTGCTTGGGAGCAGAACATGACTCGGGGTGGCATTGCGGATTCTGTACGAGACATGCGGCGAGACGCCTTCGGCATCCCACGGCCCCGTCCAATGGCCCCTTCCGACACGGCAGAGTGAACTGGCGGTCGATAAGCGGCAGGATGCCGCTTATACGGCGGTGGATGCCGTTTGCTGGCGTTGATCGACGGGACGGGGTTCAGAGCCTATTCTAGCCAGTGTCGTGCGGAGGTTTCGCTTGGAAGAGCGGTTTTGCGCTGAGAATCGAGCCTCGCGTGACGCCCTGACCAAACCTCAAGAGGTATTCTCTGTGCAGCGACAAACGTGTTTCTGCACTCCATTCACCGAGTCGACGCCGTGATCCCAGCTCCTGTTGTGCTCTTCGAAGATAATCATTGCCTGGCGCTGCTGAAGCCGGCCGGACTGCTGACGATGGGGGACCAGACGGGGGATCCGACGCTGGTCGACGTCGCGCGGGAGTATCTGCGTGAGAAATACCAGAAACCGGGAAATGTCTTCGTTGGGGTCGTGCATCGACTGGATCGACCGGTTTCGGGAGTAATCCTGTTTGCCCGGACGTCGAAAGGGGCCAGCCGTCTCTCGGAACAGTTTCGCGTTCACAGCATCGAAAAGACGTATCTCGCCGTCGTCGAAGGCCGGGTGACTCAGCCGCGCGGTGAGCTATGCGATGTGCTGGTCAAGAACCGCCACACGAACGTCGTCAATGTGGCGCATCGAGGTGAAGCGGGGCAGGAGTGCGTGCTGGGGTATGAGCGTCTGGACCGCTTCGGACGGTTCACGTTGCTTGAGATTCGGCCGGTGACGGGACGGAGTCATCAGATCCGGGTGCAGCTCGCTCACCAGGGCTGGCCGATTGTCGGGGACCGCAAGTACGGGTCACAAACGCCAGTCCCCGGTTTCATCGCGCTGCACTCATCCTCGCTGACGTTCCGTCATCCCACGACGAAGGAGCCGATCACGGTGGAGACTCCACAGCCGGAGTACTGGGACAGTTTGCTCTGACGGGTCTTTTGATGGGGTTGAAGGGGAGGGCTTTTCCGGGGTGGTCCCGCGGGGCACTGCTTCGGAGCGGATTTTCGAGGCAGTCGAATGGTGGTGTTCGTCTCTTTGATGGCCGTTGGGATCTGCGGGACCTTTGGTCATTCGGCGCGGGGTTTGTTTGGTTGCTTTCGTGAAGCTGGTACCGGTGGGCACTGCTTCAAGAGAGGACTCTTGAAGCAGTGGCATGGGTATGAGTCACTTCGTATCAAAATCGCTACGGGGTGATTTTGAGTTCTTTCAGCCACTGCAGGGACTGTTCCTGCCAGGCGTCCCACATGGGGCCCTGATAGCCGTTCAGGCCGTGGCCACCCGAGGGTAGTTCGAGCAGCTTGCCCGGGACTTTTTGTTTCGTCAGTGCGTTGTAGAAATCGATGCTGTTGTGGATTCCGACCGCCTCGTCGTCTTTGGCGTGGGCGAGGAAGACCGGGGGTGTCTTGGGCGTGATCTGGAGTTCGTTCGAGAAGAGTTGGATGAGTTCCTCGGAGGGATTTTCGCCCAGCAGGTTGGTTTTCGAGCCGCCGTGTGTTTTCTCGTTCATTGTAATCACGGGGTAGATCAGGATCGCGAAATCGGGGCGGCAACTGATCTCTTTCAGGGCCTCATCCCCTTGCGGATCGCTTTCGCTGAAATGTGTGGCGGCGGTGGAGGCGAGGTGTCCCCCTGCCGAGAAACCCATGATGCCGATGCGGGCTGGATCGATTTTCCACTTAGGTGCTTCCAGGCGGACGGTCCGGATGGCTCGCTGCGCATCGTAGAGGGGGACGAACGAACGACCGGCTGGCAGTCGGTATTCCAGCACGATCCCCGTAATTCCGTGACCGTTCAGCCACTGGGCAATGCCATGTCCTTCGGCACCGGTGACCAGTCCCCCATAACCACCTCCCGGACAGATGACGATGGCGGTTCCATTGGGTTCCGGAGCGGGATGGACGGTGATCCAGGTCTCTTTCTCTTCGAACTGGCCGTCCCCGATGGGGGCCTGTCCTTTCCAGAGCTCAATCCGTTCCCCCTGGGGGGCGTCCTGACCGCGAAGTGCGTCTCCTCCGACAATCAGGCTGAGCATCAGGATGAGGCCGGCGTACCGGAGTTTCACTGTCATCGTGTCGTTTCCCCTGTTCGAACCAGAAGCTGCGGGCGGCACGTCCGCCTCGATTGAAGGAAACTTTTACGGTCTGGGAGGAATCTCTTCAAACGAGATGTCCAACTCGGGAGGGGGCGTGATCGGGCGGGGTGTGAATTCGTCCGTCGTGGGTCAGGTCGCCGGGGGCCGGGCCAACGTCTCGCCGGGATGTCGCGGTTCTGCAGCGCGGTTCTGAGAATCGGCCAACGAGGGCGAGCACCAGTGGGGGAGCGCGAGGGTGAGGGCGTTGCCAATCCAATTCGCTCAGCGATATATTCACAGGGGTTGATGCGGCTGGGAACAGGCATGTTCTCGGGACGGATCTTCGCGCCGGGGCCGTCGGCTTTCGAGGGAGGTAACTCCGTCGGAAAAGTGCCGTCGCGGGGGAATCCATGGCAGGCCGAGTGCCTGGGTGGAACAGCTGGTGTCGATCATCCAAGGGGGTATTTCCGGTGATGATCGGCCTTCAAAACGATGACTCACAGAAACGGAAGAAAGTCTCCGATGCGATTAATGACGCTTGTAGGATTGGCTGTGGGGTTGGCGGTGACGATTCCGGCGAATGGCGGAAACTGGCCCAACTGGCGTGGTGCTGGTCAAAACGGGGTCGCCGAAGGCTCAAATTATCCGACTCAATGGAGCGACACAGAGAATATTGCGTGGAAGGTGACGCTACCCGGCCGTGGATCCTCGACGCCGATCGTCTGGGGGGACCAGATTTTCCTGACCTGCGGTGTCGACGGACGGAATGCGATTCTGTCCTACGACCTCAAGGGGAAAGAAGTCTGGCGAATGATGGTCGGTGAAGAAAAGCCGGGCAAACATAAGAAGGCCTCGGGTAGTAACTCATCCTGTGTCACGGACGGAACCTACTTGTACGGCTACTTTAAAAGTGGTGATCTGGTCTGTGCTGACCTGAAGGGTAAAGAGAAGTGGATCGTCAATCTGCAGGACAAATTCGGTAAGGACACGTTGTGGTGGGATCTGGGAACTTCGCCCGTCCTGACAAAAGATTGTTGCGTTGTGGCCGTCATGCAGACCGGCGGATCGTACGTAGTTGCTTTCGAAAAGAAGACGGGGGAAGTCAAATGGAAGATCGATCGCAACCTGCCAGCTCCGGAAGAAGCGAACCAGAGCTATACAACTCCGCTGGTGATCAATGACAACGGCGTGGAGACACTGGTCATCTGCGGTGCAGACCACGTGACGGCCTATGTGGCGAGTTCGGGCGAGGAAATCTGGCGGGTGGGGGGATTGAACCCCAAGCAGAACGGTTATTTTCGTTCCATCGCGTCTCCAGCCTTTCTGGATGGAATCGTGATTGCTCCTTATGCACGAGGCGAATCCGTGACCGCCATCAAGCTGGGGGGAAAAGGCGACGTCACAAAAACTCACGTGGTCTGGAAGAAAGAAGGAGAAGGTTCCGACGTTCCGACGCCTGCCGTGTCTCGGGGACGGGCCTACATCCTGGGAGACAAGG
>NZ_DASWWZ010000018.1:0-10521 GCF_036405755.1 Schlesneria sp. | reverse complement strand
CCGCAGCCCTGCATGAGAGCGGATTGAGCAGCAGCCTTCGCATCTGCGAGACGTGTGCTCAGGCCGTCTGGTCCTTCTAAGGCAGATCCTGCCTTGCAAAACTTACGACGCGGTACAGATCCCGTTGTCGATTTTGCTTCTACTGCCCCCTCGGAAACTGGTCGCGCGCGATCCCCCGTGGAATCTTTGACCGCATGAGACGTACGTGGCGCAGACTTTCGTCATCGCGCTGATGTCTCGCCCGGATCGCTACTCCGGCGTCACCCAACGTGTGACATCGCCGGGTCAGGAGTGTTTCCGTGCGTAGAGACAGACAGACTCTGCACGATGGATTTCAAGGAGGAAGCCGAGCGAACCGACGACGACGGCCTAATCAGCATCACCAACAGCACTACGGATCTCATTGCGGACCGGCGGTTGAGCGGATCGCTTTCGCACCATCTTTCTGACGGGCGCCAGCGTGATTACTGCCAATACGAATCGAGCGACCCTGGCGGGGAACGAGTTCGCCAGCCACTGCCACCCCGACATCTTGTCGATGACGTAGAAGAAGACGGGTGTCAGGAAGATCCCGAAGAAGGTCACGCCGAGCATTCCGCTGAAAACCGCCGTTCCCAGGGCACGACGCATTTCGGCACCCGCACCAGTGGCAATCACCAGCGGCACGACCCCCAGAATGAAGGCGAACGACGTCATCAGAATGGGTCGCAGTCGCAGTTCGCATGCATGCAGAATCGCCTCTCGGGCAGGAACCCCTTCACTGCGGCGATACTTTGCGAACTCCACGATCAGAATGGCATTCTTACACGCCAACCCGATCAACACGATGAAGCCGATCTGAGTGAACAGGTTGATGTCCATGGAGGCAATCGCCACGCCCGTGATGGAACTCAGCACGCACATCGGCACCACCAGAATCACCGCCAGTGGCATCGACCAGCTTTCATACAGTGCTGCCAGCACCAGGAACACAAATACAACCGATAAAGCGAAGACGATGATCCCCGTATTCCCCACCATCCGCTCAAGATAGGTGATCTCGGTCCACTCCATGGACATCGTATTGGGAAGTTCGGTGCGGGTCAGTGCTTCAACCTGTTCGATGGCCTGCCCCGTACTGAATCCCGGTTCGACGTTCCCGTTAATTGCCGCCGCGGGATACATGTTGTACCGAGTCAGAACAAGTGGTGAGCTGATTTCGCGCACGGAGGCAATCGCGGCCAGAGGAACCATCTCGCCCATGCGGTTACGAACTCGCAACCGGCCCACATCCTGAATTTCGTCGCGGAATTGCGAGTCGGCCTGAACGACAACTTGCCACGTCCGGCCAAAGCGATTGAAGTTATTGACGTAACGGGACCCCAGATACGCCTGGAGCGTCCCGAAGACATCGTTTAGCGAAATCCCCTGCGTTAAACAGGCACGACGGTCGATGTCGACGAACAGTTGAGGTGAATTGGCCTTATAGACCGTGAACAGCCCCGTCAGTGCTGAGGCGGACGGCTTGTTTCCCTGAGAAACGATGTTATCCGTCTGCTCCTGCAATACCTTTAGCCCCACTTCCCCACGGTCTTCAATCATCAGCTTATAACCACCTGCACGCCCCAGTCCGCTTACCGCAGGGGGAGGAAACACGTTGATGATTGCTTCCGGAATCTCGGTCGCGTACCGCTTCCGTAATACTTTGAGGATTTCATCGGCTTGCATCGACGGATCGCGCCGATGGTGGAAGTCTTTCAAGATGATGAACATCGAACCAAAGTTTGATCCGTACGCACTGAGCACGAACGAGTTGCCAGCGACGGAGTTCACGTTCTTGATCCCCGGTGTTTCCAGCGCGATTTTCTCGATACGTGCAACCACATCACGGGTACGAATTGCCGCGGCGGAATCGGGAAGCTGGATACTGGCGATGAAATAGCCTTTATCCTGCGTCGGAATGAAACCCGTGGGTAGGCTCTGGAACGTGGCATTCGTCAGCCACAGCAACCCGACATACGCCACCAGCACCAGAATCGGGACACGCAGGAGCCCGCCCACAATCCCGATATACAGCCTGGTGGAAAGTCCGAAGGTACGGTTGAACAGCCAGAAGAACCAGCCGAACAGAGTATCGATCAACCAGGTTAAAGGATCGCGTCCCGCCGACTTCGGCTTCAGCAGCAGCGCCGCCAGCGCCGGACTGAGCGTGAGCGAGTTGAAAGTCGAAATGATCGTAGAGATGGCGATCGTTAACGCGAACTGCCGGAAGAATTGCCCCACAATCCCGGAGAGGAAAGCGCACGGGATAAACACGGCGCTGAGCACGAGTCCCACAGCAATGACGGGGCCCGAAACCTCTTCCATGGCCCAGATCGCGGCTTCTCGCGGAGAGAGTCCCTTCTCGATATAGTGCTCAACCGCTTCCACCACCACGATGGCATCGTCAACCACGATCCCGATCGCCAGCACCAGACCGAACAAGGTCAGATTGTTGATGCTGAAGCCGGTGATGGCCATTGCCGCAAAGGTCCCCACGATCGCCACAGGAACCGCGATCAGAGGAATGACCGCAGCCCGCCACCCCTGAAGGAAGATCAACACGACGAGCGCCACCAGAATCACGGAATCGCGCAAAGCCTTAACGACCTCTTCAATCGATTCCCGAATAAAGGGGGTCGTATCGTAACCGACTTCGTAGTGAACTCCGTCCGGAAATGACTCCGAAAGCTCTTTCATCTTACTCTTGATGAGGTCGGCCGTTTCCAGCGCGTTCGCGTCAGGCAACTGAAAAATCGCCAGACCCACCGTCGGCTTACCATCAAAGCGGTTGCTGACGTCCTGCGAGCGTGCCCCCATCTCGACGCGACCCACATCCTTGATGCAGATGATTTCGCCTTCGCCCGACATACGGACAATGACGTTCTCGAATTCTTCGACGGTGGAGAGTCGGCCCAGAACATCGATTGGCAGTTGCCGCACGACGTCGCTACCGTCCGATTTGGGGGGTGTCGGAGACTGACCGATCTGGCCAGCGGCCACTTCCAGGTTTTCTTGACGCAGTGCGTTGACGACGTCGCTGATTCCCAGTTCCCGCATCGCCAGTTTGTCGGGATCGACCCAGATTCGCATACTGTAGTCGCGCTGACCGAACACCAGCACTTCACTGATCCCCGGAAGGCGAGCCAGTTCATCCTTCACTCGCAGCACGGCGAAATTGCTGAGATATAGCTGATCGTAGCGATCATCCGGACAATTGAGACTCACGGTGAGCAGAATGTCAGGAGAACGCTTTCTGGTCGTCACGCCAGTCTGACGAACCACATCGGGAAGAGAGGGAATCGACAGGCTGACACGGTTCTGAACGAGCACCTGTGCCAGGTTCAGATCGACGCCCGGTTTGAAAGTCACCGTCAACGTGTAAGAGCCGTCACTGGTACTTTGTGACGACATGTAAAGCATGTTTTCGACGCCATTGACCTGCTGCTCAATGGGTGCCGCGACGGTCTGGGCCACCACCTGGGCACTGGCCCCCGGATAATTGCAGTCAACCTGAATCGTAGGCGGGGCGACGGGGGGATACTGAGCGATGGGCAGTTCGAAGACCGCAAGACCGCCCGCCAGAGTGATCAGGATCGACAGGACGCTGGCGAAGATCGGTCGATCTATGAAGAACCTTGAAAACATGAGAACTCTCGTCAGGTCACGCCAGGGTGGGATCGTTGCAAAGTGACAATCAAACCACCTCGCCAGGGTGGGGATGGAGCCCACCCGCAGTCAGCCTGCAGTGGATTCCTCTCCCCAGGAACTGTCAGGGACGGCCAAGCACGTCCGTGGTTGCCTTGGCTTCGACGGCTTTATGCCCGCCTGTCGAACCGCTCTCCGGTTTCCGCTCAATCGATTTGGCGGGAACGGATTTTCCTTCGGAAGCCGGCGATGCTGCCGATTCAGGACTTTTCTGGGCCACCAGTTCGGGGTTCACCTTGATTCCGACGCGAGCACGCTGCAAACCGGAGACGATCACGCGATCTTCGGGGCCGAGTCCCTCTTCAATGACGCGGCGTCCTTCTTTCAGCAAGCCGATCTTCACGCGGCGATAGGTCACGACATCTTCATCGTTGACGACATACACATAACGTTGCCCCTGATCGGACCCGAGAGCTTCTTCCGGAATCAGCAAGGCAGGATGAGGATTACCAATCGGAACGTGCAGGCGAATGAACATCCCCGGTTGCAACAGCAGGTTGTCGTTTTCGACGGTCGCACGCAGGCGCAGGGTGCCGGTGGTCGCCGAAATGTGGTTATCAAGGAAGTCGATCTCACCCGTGCGGGTGAATTCGGTTTCGTCCGCCAGCGCGAAACTGACGTGATACTTGGAGTCGCGTGGCGAAGGAATCTTCCCTTCCCGGATCAGTCGCTCGACCCGAAGCACGGTTCGTTCGTCGATATCGAAGTAGGCATAGATCGGATTCAGCGACATCACGGTCACAAGCGGCGTCTCGTCGGCTTTGACCAGGTTACCGGGATCGACCAGTCGTCGACTGATACGTCCGGTAATCGGCGACGAGATCTTGGTGAACTCGAGATTCAGTTCGGCGATTTCCCGGGCCGCGATCAAACCATCGACTGCCGCCCTGGCTTCCGCGAGGTCTGCCGACACCAGGTCCAGATCGGCCTGTGTGGTGTTCTTCGTGCCGAACAGCTTGCGAATACGTTCTTCTTCACGTTTCAGGCGATCGACACGTGCACGACCTTGTTCGACATTGGCGCTGGCCCGGGCGAGTTCTGCGGCGTATGGACGTGCATCGATTTCAAAAAGTGGCTGATCTTCCTGAACGTTCGCTCCGTCGACGAAAAAGGTTCGATCCAGATATCCGCTCACTCGCGACCGAATTTCGACAGCCTCGCGGGCAACCAGTCGGCCGGTGGTCTCTTCAAACTCTTGAACTTCTTCCACTACGGGCACCGCAACGCTCACCACCGGGGGGGGAGCTTCTTTGGAGGGTGGAACTGACTTCTGGCACCCCATCGCCAGTACGCCTGCAAGCAAGACCATGGCCCGTGGAGAACGAGATACGAGACTGCGGATGACGACTGAACTCACGTCAAAGCGAAAGGGGAATATTGGCATAAGACGAACCTAACATAGCCCAATGTTATACAGGCAGGAGGGTAGGAAGCAGCAAACCGGAGGGACCCCTAGGCAGCGATCTCTATCTTAGGCTGGCGAACCACTCCGAGACAACCGGTTTGCGTCCTCACTGCATCCAATTCAGAATATTGAATTCCCAGCCCTGCAGCCGACAAAGAACACCTGTCCACTCGACCTTGTACGCTCGATGCCTTCGTGATTATTCGGAAGAAGACGGGGAACCGGAATGGGGCTGACACACCCGAATTCGCTCGAGAAACAAAGAACTTGACTTCTCGAAAACTTAATCCAGAAATGGGGAATCAGTACACTCGCGCACGAGCGTCCACATCTACGTGACCTGAATTCTGATTTAAGGTTACTGCCGACGGGTGTTATGCCTTCATAACCTCACACGGCTTCCTGTCGTGCCGCGTTCAACGGGGTCCCGCCGGACATTCCTGCTCCCTTTGATGTGCAGCGTCCGGCTCTCGGCGCGCTGCAAATCGTTCGGATATCCAGTTCGGATATCCACACCGCAACCGGGCCTCGCTTCGCCTGCATTGCGCGAAGGCTCCCCGGCCCCGTGAGATCTTCCTCCCCAAAGCGAACCCCTCAGACGACTGCGGTCAATTCCTGCCTAGCGATCCGTCCTGGTCAGCTTGATATAATCCAGGCCGACCATATAGCCCTTCACCGCATTCGGGTTCGCACCGGTAATCTGGAAGCCCAGTTTGTGCGTCCCCTTGGTCAATCTTCTGATCCCGAATGACAATTCTCCAGTTGTGACGACATCGACATCGTAACAGTCGGCCGGAGCGCCGATCGGTTCGTCATCCAGCAGAAGTTGCACGATTCCGTAGTCACGAGCCATCGTCAGGACGGCATCGATCTCATAGGTTCCCTCGGTTTCCACCGGCAGTTCCAGTTCCAGCTTCGCTCCCGGGGATGCCCCCGTCCACCAGAGATGGTCGCTTCCTGACCACTTATCCTTGGTGAAGCCTGCCATGGGCTGACTCGACACATTCCCTGCGGACTTGCCAACGATCTTCAGCCCCTCGCCTTCAATGGCGTTGGGAACGCGACCCGTTTGCGGATCAATCGGCCCCTTGGGTCCTCGTAGAGCAATCTGGTGGGGCGACCCCAGATAAGCGATCAGGTCGCGCTGTTCGTCTGGTGTCAGTTGGTTCATTTGGCCTTCAGGCATGAGCGACAACTCAGAAAGAGTTCGCTCATCGATATCTGACTTCGCGACCACAACCGTGTCATTGATCGTCCTGAGCGTTACCGCACTGTCCGTTTCCTTTTGGATCAATCCCGAGATCACTCGGCCATCCGTCGTCGCGATGACTGTCATGCGATAGTCCTTCCCGACAATCGACGAGGGATCCAGAATGTTCTCCAGCAGGTAATCGACGTTGGCACGGTTCGAACCCGTAATGTCGGGACCGATCTTGCCCCCTTCTCCAAACAGGACGTGACACGCGGCACACGTTTTCGCGAACAGGCGACGGCCATTTCCGAGATCCGCCGTCTTCAACCGGGCCGGGGAAAGACCTTCCTTATGCTTGGCAATCAGGGCGAGTTTGTCACTGGCCGTGGGACGAATATCGCCCCAGATCGACTGAATCCGTTTCGCCAATGCCTCGTCCTTGAAGCCGAGCAACTGCTGAACATGGTATGCATGCACATCGGTCCGCGGCACGGTCCCCTTCTCGATCGCGTCGAACAGCTTTTCTGCCGACCGGGGACGGCCAACCAACGTGTTGATCGCATCGCGCTTTTCGCTGTCGGGAAGCTTGCCATAGCGTTCAAGAATCTGGTCAGGAATCTTTGGCTTGTCGTAGGCCCCCAAAGCCCGGATTGCGGGACCACGCAGTTCAGTCTCGTCGAGCACCGCTAACAGAGAATCTGCCGCTTCGGTGTCACGACCTTTCACAATCAGTTCCAGAGCTTTCTGGCGTTGGGGAAGCGGCGCGGACGAATCCTGCAGCAGGGCTCGCATCCGCGGCAAAATTCGTTTGTCGCCAAAGGCGACCGCCACCTGGTCCGCCCGTGATCGAATTTCCGCATCGGGGCTGTTGACCAGTCGATCGTAGGCAGGGGTCCACGCTGCGGGCTGCGGAATATTGACGCGGCCTTCAAACGCCTTGTTGATCTCTTCGAGAATCTGCTTCTGCGTCGCCGGTTCCGAAGCACTCGCCAACCACTCGATCGCCGCATTCAATGTCTTCTCTGTTGCTGCCGCTCTGCGGACAATGTATCGAGCGACCCGTTCAATCCGGGCACCTTGGGCCATCGCAATGGCTCGTTTGGGATCCGCTTCAACCAGCGGTTCAATTCCGTACCACAGCACGAGTGGCAAATTGTGGTCATCGACATCCTCGCCGTGTCCGACCAGAGCTGACGCCAGTTCCCAGCGCTGTTCCAGCGGAAGTCGCTGCAACGCCGACGCCAGGTAAAGCCGGACGACCGGGGATGAATCGGTCTTTGCCAGCGTCACCAGCGTGGCAAGTTCACCCGACGTAACGGCTCGGTCTTCGAGCATGAGCTGAATCGCCCACGCCCGCAGGTCTTCATTCTCAACTCCGGGCAATGCGAGCAGTTGCATCGCCAGATCATGATCAAGTCCGAATACCGCATGGATCGTCCACACGATACGCAGCTTCTGTGGGACGCCGTCTGCCTGGTCCAGTTTCTTTCGCAGAGCCGACCGAATTTCCATCAGCGAGGGGCTGCCAGCCTGTTGCTTTTCCGCCTGAGCGACGGCTTCCTGCAGCCGCCGGCGTGCCATCCTCACATACCATTCATTCGGATGGTCGAGCAGCGCTACCAAATCTGGCAGCCGGCTCCCGGAGAGCGTCTGAAGCATTGACTGAATCTGCTTCCGGTCGGGGCGCCCGGTCCCCTCATACGCGAGATTGTAGACGCGTCCGTTCGTGCGATCCCAGATCTCGGGATTTGTCCGGTGGCAGGCATTCTTGTCGTACCAGTCAATCAGGTAGACCGAACCATCGGGTCCGTACTTCAGATTGATTCCTCGGAACCATCGATCATTGGCAATCAGCGTATCGGGGGCCCGCTTGCCGATATAGCCCGATCCGGATGGCTCGAGCAGACATTCGTTGATGCGGTTGCCGTGGACATTGTGCATAAAGATCTGGTTACGATAGCCCGCGGGCCAGTTGTCACCCAGATAGATCATTGCCCCGCAGTGAGCGTGCCCACCTCCGGCTGCCAGAGTATCGGCCGGTGCGTGTGGTTCATGCCCCCACCAGGCATGGTCGGCCAGATTCCCCACGTAGTGGGCGTGGTCCGCAATGGTCTTGATGTCTTCGAATGTGTAGGGATTAAAATGCTGCCCCCCCTGCCGGTGATAGCGTCCCCCCTGCACCATGTGCCACAGGTGAGGAATCACGCAAGCGGTGATGAAGGCGTGACCGCGATCGTTGAAATCGACTCCCCACGGGTTACTGGTTCCATGCGAGAAGACTTCGAACTGATGTTTCGTCGGATGATATCGCCAGACACCCGCATTCAATCCCTGACGATCCTTGTCAGCAGTTCCAGGCTTCCCGACTTTTGAATGCGTGAAGACTCCGTGACAGCCGTAGAGCCAGCCATCAGGTCCCCAGATGAACGAGTTCAATGTCTCGTGCGTATCCTGCCACCCGAACCCGTCCAGCAGGACGGTCGCTCCCGTGGGAACATCCCTGGGGAACTGGACGTTCGCATGGCTCACAGGGTTCGGAACCTGGTCGGGAACATCGTCACCGTCCCGGTCAGGGATGAACATCAGATAAGGAGCGGCACCGACCCAGACGCCGCCGAAGCCCAGTTCCAGACCGCTGACCAGATTCAGCCCTTCAATGAAAACTTTTCGCTTCTCAAACCGGCCGTCGCCATCCGTGTCTTCGAGAATCACGATCTTGTCCTTGCCTTCACCGTCGGCGGCACGGATCGGGTAGGTGTATGCCTCGGCCACCCACAGACGGCCGCGATGGTCAAGCGTGAATGCCACTGGCTGATGCACCAGTGGCTCGCCCGCCGCGAGGCTGACGACAAATCCGTCCGGCGCAGTCATGTTCGCTGCCGCCTCTTCCGGAGAGAGTCCCTCGGCCATCGCAATTGACTTTTTCGGCTGAGCTGCTTGCCACTCCGCTTTGGTGACCTGCGAAACCGTCTGACTGAGAACGTGACAGCCTTTCATGCCCCCCACGACGATGTCAGGCCGTTTGTCTCCATTCAAATCCCCCACGCTGAGCTGCCGCCCGACCCCGGCTTCGCCATCGATCTGGTAGGGAATCCAGTTGATACCCGACGTGCTTCGTTCCAGCTTGAACCAGTACACCACGGCCCCCGCGTCCCACATGGGACTTTGCTCATGATGGGACCAGTAGGTCTTGCCCGTGACGATGTCTTTCAGGCCGTCGCCATCCATGTCGTGCAGCGCCAAAGTGTGCAATTCGGTAAACAGCACTCCGTAGGGGCTTTCTTCCCGTTTCTCGCCCATGATCAGATGTTTGACAAAACTGATCTCATTCCCATCACGCGTCTGTTCGTACCATGCGAGCCCAAATGCGTGTGCGTTCAGGCTGGTAATGACGTCATTGTCTCCATCTCCATCCACATCATAAGCAAACATGTCACCTCCCCCTGCCCCGGCGAAGGCAAAGGGATGCAGTTTCCAGAGAGGATCACCGGCGAGTGACTCGGGCTGTTCCAGCCATCCACCTTTGAACAACAAATCCAGACGGCCATCGCCATTCACATCACCGACACCCAGCCCATGGCCAAACGGAGTGTCCGCGATTTTGTCACTGATCACATGGAATGTCTGATTGGCGAAAGACTGCCGGGGATCAAACGCGATATACCCGAACACGCCATCACGGGCGAAAACCAGTTCGGGCCGAGTGTCGCCGACAAAGTTGACGAACTGAGGTGATTCATTCCCCACCTGATCGGAAAACTGATGGCGTTTCCAGTGTTTGTCGAGATTCTTCCCCTGCGGATTTTCGAAGATGAAACCGGGTGTTCCGGGAAGTCCCACGGTCAGGACATCGTTCCAGCCGTCACCGTTGAAGTCGTAAACCCACGAAAAGAAGTTGTCGGAATAACCCCGCCGGTTCTGCGACTTGGCGGGATAGATCTCATGTCGACGCTCAAACTTCGGGCCTTCCCACCAGTAGGGCCCATGCACGATGTCGACGATCCCATCCTGGTTGAGGTCCCCGAAGCTGGCCCCTTCAGAAAAGTAATCCTCCGTGAGCGGCTGTCGCTCGAACCGAGTCAACAGAAACTCTTCAGCGCTGACCGTTCCACTGACGGTCACGAACAGGCACAGCAATGAAAACAGGGAATAGCGCATCGTTGAAGATCTCATCGCGGCATTGAAGGCAAACCAAATT